>JABMNB010000726.1 GCA_013205335.1 Rhodospirillales bacterium | reverse complement strand
CTCAATGCGCTGATCTGGAGCGTGCCCGAGACGATCTCCTACCTGTCGGGCCTGGTGGCGCTGGCCCCGGGCGACCTGATCTACACCGGCACGCCCGATGGCGTGGCCGCCGTGGTCAAGGGCGACACGCTGTCCGGCTTCGTCGACGGCTGCGGCACGGTGACCTGCACGCTGGTGTGATCACTTCCCCCGTCGTCCTGAGCGAAGCGCCGCAGGCGCGCAGTCGAAGGACCTTTTTTCCGATCGAGGAAAAGAGGCCTCTCCACTACGCGCCTGCGGCGCTCCGGTCGAGACGACGGGGTCTTTCAAAGTTGCTGTGCTCTAAAAGTGTCGCACTGGCGGGGATCGCCGGTGTCGAGGCCCTTGCGGAACCAGCGCGCCCGTTGCGCACTGCTGCCGTGCGTAAAACTGTCGGGCACGACCCGGCCCTGGCTCTGGCGCTGCAGCGCGTCGTCGCCTATCGCACTGGCGGCGGCCAGCGCCTGGTCCACATCCTTGTCGTCGATCATCTTGCCGCCGCGCTTCTTGTCGGCGCGATTGGCCCAGACGCCGGCGAAGCAGTCGGCCTGGAGCTCGGCGCGGACCGAGAGCGCATTGCCGTCGCGCTTGCTCATGCGCTCGCGCATCTGCTGGACCTTGGCCGAGATGCCGAACTGGTTCTGTACGTGGTGGCCGATCTCGTGGGCAATCACATAGGCCTGCGGGAACTGGCCGGGCGCCTTGAAGCGGCGCGCCAGCTCGTCGAAGAAACCGAGGTCGAGATAGACCCGCTGGTCGGCCGGACAATAGAACGGCCCCATCGCGGCCTGGCCGACGCCGCACTCGGTGCGGGTGGCGTCGCGGAACAACACCAGCTTGGGCTCGCGATACTGGCGGCCCATGTCCTGGAAAACCTCGTGCCAGACATCCTCGGTGCTCTTCAGCACGCGCGAGACGAACTGGGTCTGGGCGTCGCTGGCCGGCGCGGGCGTGCCCATGCGGTTGGCCGAAGAAGAAGGAGGCGCCGGTGTGTAGCTCGAGGTGCCACCCCCGCCGCCCGCAATATCGCTCAGGATGGCACCCGGATCGGCGCCCATGATCATGGCGATGACGACGAATGCCACCAGCCCGATGCCGCCCTTGAACAGACCGCCGCCGCCGCCCATCGGGAAGCCGCCGCCGCCGCCGCCGCCACCGCCGAACCCGCCGCCTTCGCCGCGGCGATCCTCGATGTTGTTGCTCTGGTCGCCATCAATCTGCATGGCAGGTCTCCCTGGTCGAGAAGTCCCCGGCGAGTTCTTCTCCGGATCGTCTATAGTGCCAGGCGATGAGTCTCACCATTGCGACCTGGAACATAAACTCGGTCCGCCTGCGGATCGCAAACGTCGAACGGTACCTGAAGTTGCGCAAGCCCGATGTGCTGTGCCTCCAGGAGACCAAGTGTCCGGACGAATTCTTCCCGCATGAGGCCTTCGAGCGGATGGGCTACACCCACCGCTTCGTGCAGGGCATGAAGGCCTATAACGGCGTGGCGATCCTGTCCAAGGTGCCATTCGCCGCCGGCACCATCCATCATCGCTGCGGCAAGGAGGATTGTCGTCACGTGGAGGTCGCGCTCGACATCGGCGGCGACCCGATCCTGCTCGACAATCTCTATATCCCGGCCGGCGGCGACATTCCCGATCCGGCGCTCAACGTGAAGTTCGCGCACAAGCTCGATTTCTATCGCGAGATGGCCGGCTGGTACGCCGAGCGCAAGCCCGGCCCGCGTGCCCGCAAGGGCCTGCGCCGCATCACCGTGGGCGACCTCAACGTGGCGCCGCTGGAACACGACGTGTGGAACCACAAGCAGCTCCTCAAGATCGTCTCGCACACGCCGGTCGAAGTGGAATTGTTCGGCCGTCTCCAGGCCTCGCTCGACTGGATCGACGTGCCGCGCAGGTTCGTGGCCGCCGACCAGAAGCTCTATTCGTGGTGGAGCTATCGCAACAACGACTGGCGCGTCTCCAACCGCGGCCGCCGGCTCGACCACATCCTGGCGAGCCCCGCCCTTGCCGGCGCGATTCGCAGCCACCACATCGACGTCGATTTGCGCGATTGGGAGACGCCATCGGACCACGTGCCGGTGTCGGCTACGTTCGAGGTTTAGGGGGAGATAAAGACGGCCATGACAATCCTGGGAACTCTGCTAATCGGCCTGGTGGTCGGTTTGATCGCGCGCTTCGTGACGCCCGGTCCCAACCCGCGCGGCATCATCGTCACCATCGTGATCGGCATTGTCGGCGCCGTCATTGCGACCTATGGCGGCCAGGCACTCGGCCTCTATCAGGTCGGCGAACCGGCCGGCTTCTTCGGCTCGGTCCTCGGCGCGGTTGTCCTGCTGGTGCTGTTGCGGCTCATCGGCCGCTAAGTCACCCGATACAGGTAATATCGGTCCTGCGGCACGCCGGGCGGGTCCGGCAGGCGCTGCCAGCGCGCGACGTCGAGCGACTGGTTGGCGAGCACGTAGCCGCCTGAAACGGCCAGCCGGTCGAGCGCCGGCCCGAGCCACTTGCCCATCTCGACATTCGCGGCGTGATCGCCGGTACCGAGATCGGTGTGAATCAGCGCGGCCGTCGCGCCGAGCTTTCGCGCGGCTTCGGCAATGGTCCGGTCGGCGTCCCCGAGGAACAGCCGGTCGTCGGGCGGGATGCAGTCGGGATGGGCCGCCACCTTGCGTTCGAACACGAAAATCTCGCGGCCGGGAAAGAGTTCGCGCAGATGATCGTAGGTGCGGCCGTTGCCGAGGCCCACTTCGAGGAGAGGGCCTTGCACCGCATCGACGGCGGACTTCAGGAAATTCAGGCAATCGCGCTGCGCCTGCATGCGCGCGATGAAGCTGTCGAGGCGACTCATGACGATACGATGAACCTCCGGAGCGATCAGCCGGCCTTGGTGGCGGCGCGCAGTTTCTGGTTGGTGTCCTCGAGGCGGTGCGCCAGCTCGCGCATGATCTCGATGGCCATCTCGGGAAACTCGGCGACCAGGCGATAGAACATGTCCTTGGTGATCTTGAGCGTGCTCAGCGGCTCCTTGGCCTTGATGGTAGCGGTGCGGGGCACGTCGCACAGGATGGCGATCTCGCCGAAGAAGCTGTTGCGCTTCATTTCGGCCACCGCGATCTGGCCGCTCGGCGTATCGATCAGCACGTCGGCCGTGCCGCCCAGGATGACGTACATCGTGTCGCCGGGATCGCCCTGGTGACAGACCTCCTGGCCGATGCCGAAGTTTACCCGCTCGCTGGTGAAGGCCAGCAGCTTCAGCCTCGCCTGCTCGACCTTCGAGAAGATCGGCACGCCCTTCAGCAGCTCTACTTCTTCGTTGAGGTTCATCGCGTTCTCCTCGATGCGTCTACGCCGACGCCATCAGCTCGGTATAGAGCCCGCCCTTTGCCGCCAAGTCCGACGGCGATCCCTGGGCGACCACGCGGCCCCCCTGCATAACGACGATCTTCTCGAATGGCTCCGCCTGGTTCGGGCGGTTGGCGATCCAGAACACACCGCCGCCCCGCTCGGAGGCATCGGCCAGAATGTTGTCGCGAATACGGTCCTGGGTGCGGCCGTCGAACATGGCGAGCGCCTCGTTGACGACAATGAGTTCCGGTCGCTTGATCAGGGCCCGCGCGATGCCGAGTTTCTGGCGCTGGCTCGACGGCAGCCTCTTGCCGCCGACACCGACATTGTAGTCCAGGCCGACCTCGATCACCGAATTGCGCAGGCCGAGCTCGTCGAACACCTGGGCGATCAGCGTGCCGATGCGCTCGCCGGCTTGGGCCTGGCCGTAGACCAGGCGTCCGAACAGGATGTTGTCCTGCAGGGTGGCTGAGCTGTTGTAGCGCTCGAAGTCGTAGAACTCGACGGCATCGCGCAGGTTCTCGGGGAGGTCGTCGGCGAAGGCGCGGCGTGCACCCAGGATGCGTTCCTCCATGGCTGCGTCGATGAGACCCAGGCGATGGCGCGCCTCGATGTAACGGAACGGCAGCGTCATCAGGCGGATGCGATCGGCCTCGGGCACCGCCTCGATGCCCTTGCCGCCGAGACGCTGCAGCAGCAGCCGCACGGTGGGCAACTCGTCGGCCGAGATG
>JABMNB010000725.1 GCA_013205335.1 Rhodospirillales bacterium | reverse complement strand
GTTCAGCACCACGATCATCCGCGAGCGCAGCGCGCCCGCATTGTTCATCGCCTCGTAGGCCATGCCGGCGCTGAGCGCCCCATCGCCGATCACGGCGATCACGTTGTTGGATTTGCCGGCGAGGTCGCGTGCCACCGCCATGCCGAGGCCGGCCGAAATCGAGGTCGAGGAATGGGCCGCGCCGAACGGGTCGTACTCGCTCTCGGCGCGTCGCGTGAAGCCCGAGAGCCCCCCCTCCTGGCGCAAGGTGCGGATGCGGCTGCGGCGGCCGGTGACGATCTTGTGCGGATAGGCCTGATGGCCGACGTCCCAGATCAGGCGGTCCTTGGGCGTATCGAAGACGTAGTGCAGCGCCACGGTGAGTTCGACGACGCCCAGCCCCGCGCCGAGATGGCCGCCGGTGACCGAAACGGCCGAGATCGTCTCCTGGCGCAGTTCGTCGGCAAGCTGGCGCAGCTGATCGGCGCGCAAGCGGCGGATGTCGGCGGGAACGTCGACGGTATCGAGAAGCGGCGTCGTACTGTGCCCGGTCATTGAACTATCATACTCCAGCGTCAGGGCCTGTGCCCCAACTTCAAGTGCGACGCGCCACGACGAAATCTGTGGCTTGCTTTAGCAAATCCGCCGCCTCGCCGAACGGCTCGAGATGCGCGGCCGCCTGTCGCGCCAGCATTCCGGCCTGTGCCCGTGCGCGCTCGACGCCCAGTGTCGACACGAACGTGGCCTTTCCCGCCGCCTCATCCTTGCCCGGCGTCTTGCCGAGTTGGTCTGCGTTACCTTCGATATCGAGCAGGTCGTCGACGATCTGGAAGGCGAGGCCGAGATCATGGGCATACGCCGACAGCGAGGCCCGCGCCGTGTCGCCGGCCTTGCCAAGTATCGCACCTGCCGTGCAGGAGAAGGATATCAACGCACCGGTCTTCAGTCGCTGCAGGTGGGTGATGGCGCCGATCGACTGGTCGGACCCCTCGACCTCGGCCAGCAAGTCGAGCATCTGGCCCCCCACCATGCCGCGGGCGCCGGCGGCCTTTGCCAGCTCGGCAACCAGCGCCACGCGCACCGCCGGGTCGCCATGCGTGTCCTCGTGCGCCAGTACCTCGAAGGCCAGCGCCTGTAGGGCGTCGCCCGCCAGGATCGCCGTCGCCTCGTCGAATTGCCGATGGCAGGAGGGCTTGCCGCGCCGCAGGTCGTCGTCGTCCATCGCCGGTAGATCGTCGTGGATCAGCGAATAGGCGTGCACGAACTCGATGGCGCTGGCGGTGCGCAAGGCGGGCAGCGCCCCGACCTTGAACAAGGTCGCCGTCGCCAGCACGAAGAAGGCGCGGAGCCTCTTGCCGCCCCCCAAACTCGAATATCGCATCGCCTCGAAAACGCGCGCCTCGCCGGAGGCGCCCTTTGGCAGCAGGCGATCCATGGTGCGCTCGACAGAACCCGCGGCGAACGACAGGGCTGCGCCAAACTGATTGTGCGAAGACAAGGGCATGGGGGGCGATAATCAGCCGAGGTCGGCAGGTTGCGTCGCGACCGAGCCGTCCGCCGAGAACACGATCTTTTCCACCTTCATCTTGGCTTCGGCCAACCGCTGCTCGCAGTGGCGCTTCAGGAGTGCGCCCCGTTCGTAGGCCGAAATCGCCTCGTCGAGCTTCACCTGGCCCCGTTCCAGCTGCTGGACGATGCCTTCCAGTTCCTTCAGCGCATCCTCGAACGAGAGCGCCGTGATGTCCTTGGGCAGAGTGGGTTCTTTGGCCATTTTTTGTCTCTCGAAGGGGTGGAGTGGATCGTACCCGGACGCGGCGAACATGTCGAAAGATGCCGCGCGCGTCATCAAAAAGGGCGGAATTAGTCGATTCGGTGAGCGCGATTGCGCTTACGCAACCACGGATAAGCGAATCACGCACCTGTGACATGGCCGCCTTGCATGTTCGCAGGACAAAACCCCTGCCGGCGCATTGCGGTACTGCTGAGGCAATGGCAGGTTCCGCTCCGCAAAGAAATAAACGGCCATTCACCAGGAGAAGACGCCCATGGGTAACGTAAGCCATCTCGTCACGCGAACCGCGGCCTTCCAGAGTTCGGTCGAAAACGGTCTCGCCGAGGGAACGAGCGGCAAGGACCGCCAGTTCGTCACGGCGCTGGCCCGTGGCCTCGACATCCTCCGCGCCTTCCATGCCGGCGAAGGCATGCTGGGCAACCAGGAGATCGCCCATCGCACCGGCCTGCCGAAGCCGACCGTCGCTCGCCTCACCCACACGCTGACCGAGCTGGGCTACCTGAACTACATTCGCCGCTTCCGGAAGTACGAGCTGGGCGCCTCGGTGCTGGCGCTGGGCTATGCCGCGATCTCGAGCATGGACGTCCGCCGCGCCTCGCGTCAGCCGCTGGAGCAGCTGGCGCACGCCCTCAACGCCTCGACCGCGCTGGGCGGCCGTGACCGCCATTCGATGATCTATCTCGAAGCCTGCCGCGGCCCGTCGGTCGTGGCGATCACCCACGATGTCGGCACCCGCGTGCCGATGGCCAGCACCGCGATGGGCCGCGCCTACCTGTTCTCGCTGCCCGATGCCGACCGCAACAAGCAGATCGACGCGATCCGCCGCCGCTGGCGCGACGACTGGGGCAAGGTGAAGAC
>JABMNB010000724.1 GCA_013205335.1 Rhodospirillales bacterium | reverse complement strand
GAGGAGGCCCGAAGGGCCGTCTCGAAGGATGGGCAACAGACGTGGTGCGCGCGGCCCATGCTTCGAGACGGCTGCTGCGCAGCCTCCTCAGCATGAGGTTTGTGTCTGTGTCGTCTAATTCTTCACGGCGTGCTCGATCACCTTGCGCATGACCGTGGGCAGGGCGCGTTCGTCCAGCCGGTCGAGCGCGGACCAACTCGTGCCGGGCGCCAGCGCAGCGAGCCGGCCCGTGGTCGCGATGGCGCGGGCGACGGTGAGTTCGAGATGGAAGTGCGTGAAAGTGTGACGCACCAGGCCGTTCATCACCGTCCAGCGCGCCGGCACCGGAGCTTCCGCAAGCCCCGCGGCCTCGACGAACGGACCCTCCCGCCAGGCGCTCGATGGCACCTCGTCCATGCCGCCCAGCAGGCCCTTCGCCGGGCGCTTGCGCAATAGGACGGCGCCGTCCTTGCGCAGCAGCACGAAGGCAAGACCGCGCCGCGTCGGCTTCCCGGCCTTGGGCGCGCGACGCGGCAATTCCTCGGCAATCCCGAGCTTGCGGCCTTTGCAGCCCTGCATCAGCGGACAGATGACGCAGCGCGGGGTGCGCGGGATGCAGACGGTGGCGCCGAGATCCATCATCGCCTGGGCGTAGTCGCCGGCGCGCTGCTGCGGCACCAGCCTGGCCGCGCGGACCTGGATGTCGGGCTTGGCATCGGGCAGCGGTGTGTCGATCGCGTAGAGGCGGGCGATCACCCGCTCGACATTGCCGTCGACCGCCGAGGCCGGACGGTCGAAGGCGATGGCCTGGATCGCCGCGGCCGTATAGGGGCCGACGCCGGGCAGGGCGCGCAGGCCGGCCTCGTCCTCGGGAAAGAGGCCGCCATGGACACCGGCGACGGCCTGGGCGCAGGCATGCAGGTTGCGCGCACGGGCATAGTAGCCGAGGCCCGCCCACGCCGAGAGCACGTCGTCGAGGGGCGCTTCGGCCAGTGCCTCGACGGTGGGCCAGCGGTCGACGAAGCGGCGGAAATACTCGCCCACCGTGGCGACCGTGGTCTGCTGCAGCATGATCTCCGACAGCCAGACGCGGTAAGGCGCCGTGCGTTCCCCCGGGGCTGCGCGCCAGGGGAGGGTGCGACGATGGCGATCATACCAGGTGAGCAGTCGGTCGGCGTGGGTCATGGTCAGTCGAGGGGGCGTGGCCTACCATAAGGGGCGGAGTTTGAAAGGGTCCATGCGCGAAAACGGCTTCCGTGCGATTGGCGGTCTGGCCCAGAAGCTCACGTCTGGCATGGCGAAGGGCCGTAGCACCTCCCTCGTTCGACTGAAGGCCGACTGGCCGGCGGTCGTCGGGCCGGAGCTCGCGCGCACCACGCGGCCCGACGCGCTGCTGGCCGGGCGGGGTGCGCGTGCCGGCAAGGCGTTGCGGCTGAAGGTTTCCGGCGCCGCCGCCCTAGAGGTCCAGCACAGGAGCGGCCAGATCGTGGAACGTGTGAACGCCTATTTCGGGCACAAGATGATCGACGACGTACGCATCGTGCAGGGCGTCATCTCGGCGGCGCCGCCTGCGCCCAAGGTGCCGCGTCGCGATCCGGTGGTCGAGCAGGCGGTGGCCAGCCGAACGGCGGCCGTGCAGGATCCCGATCTGCGCGCGGCCCTGACCCGGCTGGGAGCCCGCATCGCCGCCGGCCGACGCGGTTTCTTGCTGGGCGGGCTCGGTGCTCTCGGCGCGATGGGCCTCGGAGACCGCGCCGGTGCGCAGCAAGCCCAGCGGCAGCTCCTCGATCCGCTGCCCGGCGATCACGTGCTGGGCAAGCCCGACGCGCCCAACGTGCTGATCGACTATGCCTCGTTCACCTGCCCGCACTGCGCGACGTTCAATGCCGCGGTGATGCCGGCCCTAAAACGCGACTGGATCGACACCGGCAAGCTGAAGCTGGTCCATCGTCATTTTCCGTCGGATGCCATCGCCACGCGCGCGAGCCTGCTGGCGGAGTGCGCCGGGCCGGACAAATTCTTCGCCGCCGTCGACACCCTGTTCCGCACCCAGGTCCAGTGGATGACCGCGCCCGATCCGGCGGCGGAACTGATGACCGTGCTGGTGGGGCAGGGGGTGAGCGAGGCCGAGGCGCAGGCCTGCGTCATAAACGACCGGCTTTTGGACAAAGTCATCGCCGACGTGCAGTCCGGCCAGGCGCTGGGGGTTCAATCCACCCCGACCTTGTTCATCAACGAGCAGCCGTACGGCAATCCGGGCGGGATCGACGCCATCGTAGCGATTTTACGTCAGGTGGGACGCTAAACGTTTGACTCCCCACAGGCGAAATTCCCAAGATGTAGTGGAGAGGGAAGTGGCAATGCGGAATATCTTGATCGTCGCCGGCGGGGTCGTGGCGGTGGCTGCGATTGCGGCCGGCGTCTATTTCGGCACCCGCGCGCCTGCGTCCGGCCCGCCTCCCGTGGCGGCCGCTTCGGCCCCCAACAAGGCTGCCCTCGAGAGCGTGCAGCCCGGCGATCACGTGCTGGGCGACCCGAAGGCGCCGATCACGGTGATCGAGTACGCTTCGCTGACTTGCTCGCACTGTGCGCATTTCCACACGCAAGTCCTGCCCGAGATCAAGAAGAAGTGGATCGATACCGGCAAGATGAAGCTGGTCTATCGCGACTTTCCGCTCGACCAGGTCGCGGCCAAGGCCGCCCAGATCGCCGAATGCGCCGGCAACGACCGCTATTTCGGCGTGCTCGACATCATCTTCCGCGGTCAGCCGCAATGGGCGACGGCAGCCGATCCCCTGGCCGAAATGGCCAAGCCGCTGCGCATCGCCGGCATGGGCGAAAGCGAGATCAAGGCCTGCCTCGCCAACGAGGCGATGAGCAACGCGGTGATCAAGGACTACCAGGGCGGCGAGGCGATGGGCGTCAACTCGACGCCGACCCTGTTCATCAACGGCCAGCTCTATCGCGGGGCGCGCTCGGTCGAGGAACTCGACGGCGTCCTCGCCAAGCTCGCCAAATAGGCACTCAGGCACGTAACCAGACAGGCGTGGTGTAATGGTTCAGTTCGACAAGCTCCGGCTCTCCGGCTTCAAGTCCTTCGTCGATCCGACGGAGATCACGATCGAGGCCGGCATGACGGGCATCGTCGGGCCCAATGGCTGCGGCAAGTCGAACCTGGTCGAGGCGCTGAAGTGGGTGATGGGCGAGACCTCCGCCAAGCAGATGCGCGGCTCCGAGATGGAGGACGTGATCTTCGCCGGGACCGGCCAGCGGCCGGCGCGCAACATCGCCGAGGTGATGCTGTCGCTGGACAACAAGACACGCACCGCCCCGGCGATGGTGAACGACACCGACCAGCTCGACGTCGTGCGCCGCATCGAGCGCGGCCACGGCTCGGCCTATTCGGTGAACGGCCGCGAGATCCGTGCCCGTGACGTCCAGACGCTGTTCGCCGACGCCGCGACCGGCTCGCGCTCCACTGCGCTGGTGAGCCAGGGCCGTATCGGCGCGCTGATCAACGCCAGGCCGGTCGACCGCCGCGGCGTCATCGACGAGGCGGCCGGCATCACCGGTCTCTACGCCCGCCGCCACGAGGCCGAACTGCGCCTGCGTGCCGCCGAGCAGAACCTTGCCCGCGTGCAGGACGTGCTGGTGGCCCTGGAAGAGCAGCACAAGGGGCTGAAGCGCCAGGCCCGCCAGGCCAGCCGCTATCGCAATCTCTCCGACCATATCCGCCGCGCCGAAGCCACCGTGCTGGCGCTGAAGCTCGCCAATGCCGAGCGCGATCTCGCGGAGTCGGCCGAGCGCCTGAAGGAAGCCGAGGCCCAGGTCTCCGACCTCACGCGACTGGTCGGTCTCGCCACCACCGCGCAGGCCGAAGCCGCGACCGCGCTGCCGCCGCTGCGCAACGACGAGGCCGCCGCCGCCGCCGCGCTGCAGCGGCTGCGCGTGGCGCACGACGCGCTGACGGCCGAGGCCGAGCGCGTGGCCGCCGCCCAGCTCGAGGCCGAGACCCGTCTTCAGCAGACGGAGCAGGATGTCGCGCGCGAGCGCGGCCGCAAGGGCGACGCCGAGACCGCGATCGCCGATCTCGACAGCCAGCGCGGCCGGCTCGAGGAGGAACGCTTCGGCGAAGAAGATCGCGCCGCCGCGGCCGAGGAGGCACGCGATATCGCCCGCATCGGGACCAACGAAGCCGAGGCCGAGCACGACCAGCTGACGCGCCAGATTGCCGACGACGAAGCGCTGCGCCAGAGCGTCTCGCGCGAGATCGTCGAGCTGCAGGACCGGCTGCGCCGCCTGTCGTCGCGCCGCGACGAGGTCGCGGCGCAACAGCGGCAACTCGAGACCGAGCTGTCGAACCTGCCGGCGCTGCCGGAGGTCGAGGCCGAACTCGAAGCCGCCCGCACCGCGCTCGAGGAAGCGCGCCTCACCGGCCAGGAGTCGATCGAGGCGGCCCGCGAGGCCGAGCGCTATGAATCCGACGCCGCACGTCAGGCCGTCGCGAAGGCCGAGGCCGAGCGCCTCGACATGGAGCGGGCCCGTGCGGCCGAGCGCCAGGCCGCGGAAGCGAGCCACGCCGTCGCCGTCGAGACGCTGCAGAAGACCAACGCACGCCTGACCAAGCTGCGCGCCGAGGAAGCCGGTGTCGCCGCCGCGCTGAAGTCGGCGGCCGACTCGCTGTGGCCGCCGCTGCTCGATGCGCTCACCGTCGAGCCGGGATTCGAAAAGGCCCTGGGTGCGGCGTTCGGCGACGAACTCGAAGCCTCGTCGGATCGCGGCGCGCCGGTGCACTGGCTGCCGCTCGATGCGCTGATCGACACGCCGGCCCTGCCCGAGGGCGCAACGCCGCTCGGCCTTCACGTCGGGGCTCTGCCGGAACTGGCCCGGCGGCTGGCCTTCATCGGCATCGTGGCCAACGACGAGACCGGCGCGGCATTGCAGGCGGCTCTCAAGCCCGGCCAGCAGCTCGTCAGCCGCGAGGGCGCCGTGTGGCGCTGGGACGGCTACACGATGCGGGCCGGCGCGCCCTCGACCGCCGCGGTGCGGCTGAGCCAGCGTAACCGCCTGGCCGAGATCCGTTTCCAGATCGACGGCATCGTCGCCGAGCAGACGATCGAGCAGGCCCGCGTCGACGCCGAAAAGACCTGGCTGGCCGCCGCCCGCGACGCCGAGAAGATCTGCGTCGACCTGGCCCGCGCCTACGAGCGCAGCGTGGCCGACGCCGCGCGCCGCAAGGCGCAGGATGCCGGCGAAGCGACCCGCGCCGCCGAGCGCGCCGCCCAGGCGGCGATCGGCACGGCCGAGCGCATGGCCACGCAGGCACGCGACCGCCACGTCGAGGTCGCCCGTCGCACCGACCAGCTCCGAACGCGCCTTGCCGGCATCGAGACCACGGTGGCCGAAGTGCTGGGCGACATCGCCGAAGTCGAAATGCGCCGCACCTTCCGCGAGGCGCGCCTGTCGTCGATCTCCGACACGCAGGCCGATCGCGCCGCCGCCAATGCCTTGCGCGTTCGCATCGCCGAGTTGCGGTCGGCCCTCGTCGAGGCCGAGGGCCAGTGCAATCGTCTCGCCCGCGAATCGGCGATGCGCGTCGAGCGTCTGGCGCAGATCGCGCAGGACCACGCCGGCTGGAGCAAGCGCCTGGGCGAGGCCGATGGCCAGATCGTCGAACTCGACGCACGGCGCGAGCAGACCGCGGCCGCGATCGCCGAACTGGCGGCCAGGCCGGCGGAGATCGAAGAGAAGCGGCTGGTGCTCGGCGAGGAGATCGACAAGGCCGAGAGCAACCGCCAGGAGGCCGCCGACCGGCTGGCGATCGGCGAGACCCGGCTGTCGGAGTCCGACAAGGCGCTGAAGCAGGCCGAGACCGAGATGGCGCAGGCGCGCGAGACCCGCGTCCGCCGCGAAGGTCTGGTCGAGCAGGCCACCAAGGATCGCGAGTCGGTGGTCGAGCGCATCGTCGAGCGCCTGCGCTGCGAGCCGGACGGCGTGCTGGCGCTGGCCGAGGTCCAGTCGATCGAGGAACTGCCGGAACTCGACAAGGCCGAGCACAAGCTCGAGCGGCTGGTGCACGAGCGCGAGACGATGGGCGCCGTCAACCTGCGGGCCGAGGAAGAGGCCAACGAGCTCGAGCAGCAGATCACCGGCATGACGACCGAGCGCGACGACCTGGTCGCCGCCATCGGCCGCCTGCGCCAGGGCATCCAGAGCCTGAACCGCGAGGGCCGCGAGCGTTTCCTCGCCGCCTTCGAGCAGGTGAGCGGCCACTTCCAGCAGCTCTTCACCAAGCTGTTCGGCGGCGGCAAGGCCGAGCTGCGGCTCACCGAGTCGGAAGATCCGCTGGAGGCCGGCCTCGAAATCCATGCCAGCCCGCCGGGCAAGAAGCTTCAGGTCATGTCGCTGCTGTCGGGCGGCGAGCAGGCGCTCACGGCACTGTCGCTGCTGTTCGCCGTGTTCATGACCAACCCGGCGCCGATCTGCGTGCTGGACGAGGTCGACGCGCCGCTGGACGATCTGAACGTGGAGCGTTTCTGCGGCCTGGTGAAAGACATCGCCGGCCGCACCGACACGCGCTTCCTGATCATCACCCATCATCGCGTCACGATGGCGCGCATGGATCGGCTCTACGGCGTGACCATGGCCGAGCAGGGCATCTCCCAGCTCGTCTCGGTCAATCTGCAGGAAGCCGACCGGATGGTGGCCTGACGCCGACCCCATGACGCCGTCCCCATGAGTTCAGCCTAAACAACAAGACTATCTTCCTCTCAAAACAACTGGGCGCCGGCTGGCCTGACGGCGCCCTTTTCTTTGCCGCCCTTCTCAGGGGAGGAGCGGGGCTGTAGTGTCCGGCCCATGCCCGATACGCTCGCCTCCAGCATCACCGATGTCATCGAACTGACGCGCACGCTCGTCCGCTGCGAGAGCGTGACGCCACGCGAGGCCGGTGCCCTGCAATTGCTCGAGCAGACGCTGGCGCCGCTCGGTTTCAAGTGCGAGCGCATGGACTTCACTCAGGCCGGCACCGACGATGTCGCCAACCTCTATGCCCGCATCGGCACGGGCGGGAAGCACTTCTGCTTCGCCGGCCATTCCGACGTGGTGCCGGTCGGCGATCTGTCCTCGTGGACGATCGGACCGTTCGCCGCCGAACTGTCGGGCGGATATCTGTTCGGTCGTGGTGCGGCCGACATGAAGGGCGCGATCGCGGCGTTCACCGATGCGGCGGCCCGCTTCCTCAGCCGGCGCGGTCGCGATTTCGGCGGCTCGATCAGCCTGCTGATCACCGGCGACGAGGAAGGCCCGGCGGTGAACGGTACCGTCAAGATGCTGCAGCGGCTGGCCGAGCGCGGCGAGACGATCGATGCCTGTGTCGTCGGCGAGCCCACGAGTTCGCGGCGCTTCGGCGACATGATGAAGATCGGCCGGCGCGGCAGCATGACCGTCGACCTCGTCGTGCGGGGCGTTCAGGGCCATGTCGCCTATCCCGAACGGCTCGACAACGCCGTCCATCGCCTGTCGGCGATCATCGAGGCGCTGGTGCGCGAGCCGATCGACGGGGGCAGCACGCATTTCCAGCCGACGTCGCTGCAATTCACGACCGTCGATGTCGGCAACCCGGCAACCAACATCGCGCCGGGCGTCGCCAGGGCGCGCTTCAACACGCGGTTCAACGACCTCTGGACCTCGAAGACCCTGCTGGCTCATCTGAAGGAGCGCATCGAGCGCGCCAACGATGCGCTGGGCGGCAACGGCACCGTCGAATACGGCGTCCAGGTCTCGGGCGAATCGTTCTATACGCCGCCGGGGCCGCTGAGCGACCTCGTCGCGGGCGCGGTCCGCGACGTCGCGGGTGTCGAGACCGAGCTGTCGACGACCGGCGGAACGTCCGACGCGCGGTTCATCCGCAGCTACTGCCCGGTGCTCGAGTTCGGTCTGGTCGGCGAGAGCATGCACAAGGTCGACGAGAAGAGCGCGGTCGCCGACCTCAAGACGCTCGCCCGTGTCTACGAAACGGTACTCGACCGTTATTTTCCGGTCTGAGGGCGTGCTCAACGCCGCTGAAATTGCCCGTGGCATACAGGGCGCGCTGGCGCTCCTGAAACGCGATCCGGCGTCTCCGTCCTACTTCCACAACACGCTCGAAGCCTGCGTTCGTTCGTTCCAGGTGATGATCCTGGTCGCGCCGCTCCACGTCACGCTCATGCTGGTCCGGTATGCAAACGTGACCTCGACGGCCGACGATGTCGAGATCGTGCTCGTCGAGGCGCTGCGTTACGTCGTCGACTGGTTGCTGTTTCCGGTCCTGTTCTACGAAATTGCGCGGCGGCGGAACTGGCTCGGCCAATTCCCGCGCTACGTCTCCGCGCTGAACTGGGTCAACCTGCCGGCAATGATGGTGGCCGTGATCGGCGTGGTGCTGGCCACGCTGCTGCCGCCGCTGCCGGGTGAACTCATCCGTATCGGCCTGCAGGCACTCTTCTTCTACTGGTTCCTTGTGACGACGCGGATCATGCTGGGGGCGGGCTGGCCGGTTGCCTCGCTCCTGCTGATCGTCAACTGGGTGCCCTCGCTCTTCCTCTCACTGATCGTCGATCGCTTCCTCGGCATCGCCGTTGCGGTCGGCAGCTAGGTCGTAGCGCACTTCCATCAGGCAGAGCCCCTGCGGCGGCGCCGTCGGCCCGGCCCGCGTGCGGTCGCGGGCGGCGAGCGCTTCCTCGACGTCGCGGCCGCTCCACTGGCCGCGTCCGACGAGATGCAGCGTTCCCACCATGATCCGCACCTGATTGTGCAGGAAGGAGCGCGAGGCGACGTCGACGTGAATCTCCTCGCCGTCGCGCGTGACCTCGAGCATGTCGAGCGTCTTCATTGCCGACGGGGACTGGCAGGACGTCGAGCGGAAGCTGTTGAAGTCGTGGTGGCCAACCAGCACCGCCGCGGCGTCCGCCATCGCCCCGACGTCGAGCGCGACCGGCACGTGCCAGAGCTGGCCGCGATCGAGCGCGGGCGGCGCGCGGCGGTTGATGATGCGATAGCGATAGCGGCGCCCGGTCGCCGAGAAGCGGGCATGGAAGCCCGCCGGGGCGAGTTCGGCCGAGACCACGGCAACGGGCTGGGGCTTCAGATGGAAATTGAGGGCCGAGCGCACCGTCTCGACCGGCCTCTCGGCGGCGAGATCGAGATGGACGACCTGGCCGCGGGCGTGCACGCCGGTGTCGGTGCGGCCGGCGGCCTGGACGGGCGGGCGCTCGCCGGTGAAGGCGAACACCGCCTCCTCGAGCGCGGCCTGGACGGACGGCCCGTTCGGCTGGCGTTGCCATCCGACGAACGGCTCGCCGTCATATTCGACCGTGAGCTTGTAGCGCGGCACGGCGTCAGGTCGGCTGCGGCAGCGGCACGACGGTGGGCGGCGACAGCACCGTGCCGGCCTCGAGCGCGAAGCCGCGCAGGAAGGCATCGGCCGACTGCGCCGACTTGCCCGGCCGCTGCAGCTTCAGGAGCTTCAGCCCGCCGACGCCACAGGCCACGACCGGAAAGCCGTCGCGCGCGAGGGTGACGCTGCCCGGCGTTCCACCGGCCAGCGTGAGCGCGGCCGCCAGAACCTTGATGCGCTCGACGCCGCCCTCTTTGGGGGCTTCGAAGGACGTACCGGGCCAGGGATGGAACGCGCGCACCTTGCGCTCCAGCTCGGCGGCCGGGCGGCGCCAGTCGAGGACGCCTTCTTCCTTGCCGAGCTTGTGGGCGTAGGTGACGCCTTCGACCGGCTGGACGACCGGCTCGAGGCTCCGGCGCAGCAGCCCGTCCAGTGTCGACACTATCAGCCGCGCCCCGAGATCGGCCAGCCGGTCATGCACGCTCTCGGCGGTATCGGCGGCGGAGATCGGCGTGCTTTCGGCCAGCAACATCGGGCCGGTGTCGAGGCCTTCGTCCATGCGCATGGTGGTGACGCCGGTCTCGGCGTCGCCCGCGAGGATCGCGCGATGGATGGGCGCCGCGCCGCGCCAGCGCGGCAGCAACGAGCCATGGATGTTGAGGCAGCCGAGCACCGGTGCGTCGAGGAAGCTCCTGGGCAGGATGTGTCCGTAGGACACGACCACGGCGGCATCGAGATCGAGCGCCTTGAAGGCCTGGGCCTCGTCGTCGTTCTTCAGGGTGCGCGGCGTGCGGACCGGCAGAGCCAGTTCGTCGGCGAGTTCATGGACCGGCGTCTTGCGCTCCTGCTGGCCCCGGCCTGCGGGCTTGGGGGCTCTCGTGTAGACGCAGGCGACGTCGTGGCCCGCGTCGACCAGCGCGCGCAGTGCCGGCACGGCGAAGGCGGAAGTACCGAGGAACGCAATCTTCATCGCCGCACCTTATAGGCAGCCGCGCGACGGTGAGCTAGGTATGCCGCAATGGAGTCCAGTCCCCCCTCGACCGGCAAGGGCCCGATCGCCAACCTCGCCGCGCGCCGCGCCGCGGGCGAGATCCACGCCGATCCCGTGCAGGAACAAGTCGTTCTGCGATTGCAGGCCATCCATGACCAGCTGGCCGCGATGGCCGCCGCACAACCCGCGAAGCCCGGCTTTCTGGCCCGGCTCGGTCTCGCCGGCGCGCCGAAGCCTGTGGAGGGGCCGCACGGTCTCTACATCTGGGGACCCGTCGGCCGCGGCAAGTCGATGCTGATGGACCTCTTCTTCGCCGACGCGCCGGTTGCCCGGAAGCGCCGTGTGCACTTCCACGAATTCATGCTCGAAGTGCAGGCCCGTCTGCATCGCCGCCGCGAGGAGCTCGCGGCCAAGGGCGCGCCGCCGGAGTCCGACACGATCGTGCCGATCGCCAGGGAGATCGCCGCCGAGACGCGGTTGCTGTGCTTCGACGAATTCCAGGTGACCAACATCGCCGACGCGATGATCCTCGGCCGCCTGTTCGAGACGTTGTTCGAGGAAGGCATCACGGTGATCGCCACCTCCAACCGCACGCCCGACGATCTCTACAAGAACGGCCTGCAACGCGACCGCTTCCTGCCGTTCATCGAACTGGTGGAGCGGCGGCTCGAAGTGCTGGAGCTGGGCGGTGCGCAGGACTACCGGATGGGCCGGCTGCGCGAACTCGACCTCTATCTGACGCCGCTCGGCGCCTGGGCGACGACCAAGCTGGACGAGGCGTTTCGCGCGCTCAGCAACGGCGCCGACGGCGAGCCGCGCGTACTGCGCACGCAGGGACGCGACGTCGAGGTGCCGCGTGCGGCGCCCGGTGTCGCCATGGCGCATTTCATGGACTGGTGCGCCAAGCCGATGGGGGCGGCGGACTTCCTCTGCATCGCCGACAGTTTCCACACGGTCATCGTGGCCGAGATTCCCAGGATGGGACCGGACAGCCAGGACAAGGCCGTTCGCTTCGTGACGATGATCGATACTTTCTATGAGAAGAAGGTGAAACTCATCTGCTCGGCGGCAGCCTCACCGGCCAACCTCTATCCCGAGGGCGACGGTTCCTTCGAGTTCCAGCGCACCGTGTCGCGGCTCATGGAGATGCAGAGCCCGGAATATCTGAACCTGGAGCACATCGCTTAATTGTGATTGTGGGCCGGTTCTCCCGCAGCATAGGCTCTGCGGCGTTTTTCAGAGATTTTTCGGGAGGCGGGACATGGACGGCGATCGCATGATTTCCTTGAACGAAGGTGGCCTGTCGCGCCGCAACGCCTTGAAGGCGACGGCGACCGGCGCGGCGCTCGGCACCACCTTCGCTTTGTCGGTGCAGCCTCTCCAGGCGCAGACGATGATCACCACGCCGGCGGACGGACTCACGGCCGGCGTCGTCAAGGTCAAGACCAAGGACGGCAAGGAGATGGACGCCTATCGTGCCATGCCGGCCTCGGGCCAGGGCTTCGGCACGATCCTGGTCGTGCAGGAGATCTTCGGCGTGCACGCGCACATCGCCGATCTCTGCCGCCGCTTCGCCAAGGCCGCCTACTACGCCATCGCGCCGGAACTCTACTTCCGGCAGGGCGATCCCAAGGCCATCACCGACATGCAGGCGGTGCTGCGCGAGATCGTCTCGAAGGTGCCGGACGAGCAGGTCATGGGCGACCTCGACGCGACCGTCGACTTCGCCAAGGGCGAGGGCAAGGCCGACATCGCCAAGCTCGGTATCACCGGCTTCTGCTGGGGTGGCCGCATCGTCTGGCTCTATGCCGCCCACAGCGCGGCGCTCAAGGCCGGCGTCGCCTGGTACGGCCGGGTCGTCGGCGACGCGACGCCAATGACGCCCAAGCATCCGGTCGACATCGCCAAGGACCTCAAGGCCCCGGTGCTCGGCCTCTACGGCGGCGCCGATACCGGCATTCCGAACGACACCGTCGACCGCATGCGCGCGGCGCTGAAGGCCGGCAGCCCGGCCGCCCAGAAGTCGCAGATCGACACCTATCCGGACACGCCGCACGCCTTCAACGCCGACTACCGCCCGTCCTACCGCAAGGAGCAGGCGGAGGATGCGTGGAAAAAGGCGCTGGCCTGGTTCAAGGCCAACGGCGTCGCCTGAGCGACTCCGTCCAGCAATGGTCGAAACGACGAACCTCACGACCCGATCGGGCCTGACATTCACCACGGATGTCGACGGCCCGGTCGGCGGACCGCTCGTGCTGATGCTGCACGGGTTTCCCGAATCGCGGCACAGCTGGCGGGCCGCTCTGCCGGTGCTGGCGGCGCACGGCTATCGCGCCGTCGCGCCGGACCAGCGCGGCTACTCCCCGGGCGCGCGGCCCGATCCGGCCGATCTTTCGAACTATGCCTTCGACAGGCTGATCGACGATGCGATCGAAATCGCGGGCGCCGCCGGGTATGACGGCAAGCGCTTCCATCTCGTCGGCCACGACTGGGGCGGTCAGGTCTCCTGGGGCGCAGCCGGCACGCATCCCGATCGCCTCGCCTCGCTCACGATCCTGTCGCGGCCGCATCCACAGTCGTTCCGTCAGGCGCTCCTCAAGGAAGAGGGCGACCAGAAGCATCGCTCGCGCCACCACCGCGCGTTCCTGGAACCGGAGACCGGCAAGCTTCTGCTGGCCGACGATGCCAAGCGCCTGCGCGACGGGCTGTTCGGCCAGGGCGTGCCTTCCGAGGCACTCGACGATCATCTGTCTGTGCTGGGCAATCCCGAGGCGCTCGAAGCGGCGCTGGCCTGGTACCGCGCCAACAAGGGGCTGGCGGCGGACATCGGGACCATCGCGGTGCCGACGCTCTACATCTGGGGCGATGCCGATGCGACGGTCGGACCCGACGCGGCCTATGGCACGGGCGAATTCGTCGGCGCATCCTTTGTGATGGAAGTGCTGCCCGGCGTCGGTCATTTCGTGATGGACCAGGCGCCGGCCAGGACGACCGATCTGCTGCTGGCGCATCTGGCGAAACACCCCGTCTGAAGCCGTCTGCCTTGCCGGTGCGGGCGAATCGCGCTACCACGCGCCGCCTTTAAGAACGGGAGTTTTTCGCATGGCTCGCAAGAAGATCGCGCTGATCGGCGCCGGACAGATTGGCGGCACGCTCGCGCTGCTCGCCGGCCAGAAGGAACTGGGCGACATCGTCCTGTTCGACGTTCCCGCCGCCGAGGGCACTGCCAAGGGCAAGGCGCTCGACATCGCCCAGCTCAGCCCGGTCGAGGGCTTCGATGCCAAGTACAGCGGCACCTCCGATTACAAGGACATCGAGGGCGCCGACGTCGTGATCGTGACCGCCGGTGTGCCGCGCAAGCCCGGCATGACCCGTGACGACCTGGTCGGCATCAACGCCAAGGTCATCGATTCGGTCGGCAAGGGCATCAAGCAGCACGCTCCCGACGCCTTCGTCATCGTCATCACCAACCCGCTCGACGCGATGGTCGGCCTGATGCAGGAAGTCACCGGTTTCCCGGCGGCCCGTGTCGTCGGCATGGCCGGCGTGCTCGACAGCGCCCGCTTCCGCTCGTTCCTGGCCGAGGAATTCAACGTCTCGGTAGAGGACGTCACCGCCTTCGTGCTGGGCGGCCACGGCGACACGATGGTGCCGCTGCTGCGCTACTCGACGGTCGGCGGTATTTCGCTGCACGATCTGGTCGACATGGGCTGGACCACCAAGGAGCGCCTCGAGGCGATCGTTCAGCGGACCCGCGACGGCGGCGCCGAGATCGTCGCCCACCTCAAGACCGGTTCGGCCTTCTATGCCCCGGCCGCGTCGGCCATCGCCATGGCGGAGTCCTACCTCAAGGACAAGAAGCGCATGATCCCCTGCGCCGCCATGCTGAACGGCGAATACGGCGTGAAGGGCCTCTACATCGGCGTGCCGGTCGTGATCGGCGCCAAGGGCGTCGAGCGCATCGTCGAGGTCGAGTTCAATGCCGAGGAAAAGGCAATGTTCGACAAGTCGGTGGCTGCCGTTCAGTCGCTGATCGACGCCACCAACAAGATCGTTGGCCGTTGAGAAAGTAGGGTCTTTCGACTTTGGTCGAACGACCACAAACGTTCATCGATCCATCGTTGCCAAGGGCCTGTGGCGCTCATAAAGTGCCGCATCCCTTGGTCAGTTGCGTTTAAAAACTGAGGGGCCGCGCTGCTGGCACGCAGCCCCGAATGATAGGACTCCATGAATATCCACGAATATCAGGCCAAGGCTCTCCTGGCCAAGTTCGCCATCCCGCTGTTGAAGGGTGGGGTCGCTTACACCAAAGACGAGGCGATGGATGTCGCCCGCAAGCTGGGCGGCGCCGTCACGGTCGTGAAGGCACAGATCCATGCCGGCGGTCGCGGCAAGGGTCACTTCAAGAACGATCCCGGCGGCAAGGGCGGCGTCCGCATCTCCAAGTCCGCCGAGGATGTCGGCGCGCACGCTGCGGCGATGCTGGGCCAGGACCTGGTCACCAAGCAGACCGGCGCCGCGGGCCGTACCGTGCAGCGGCTGTATATCGAGG
>JABMNB010000723.1 GCA_013205335.1 Rhodospirillales bacterium | reverse complement strand
TTCCCCTTGTTGCGATCCCGATCTCGCTCATCGGCACGTTCGCCGTGATGATGGCGCTCGGCTACTCGCTCAACACGCTGACGCTGTTCGGCCTCGTGCTCGCCGTCGGGATCGTCGTCGACGACGCCATCGTCGTGGTCGAGAACGTCGAGCGCTACCTGGCGCAGGGCATGTCGCCCAAGGAAGCCGCACACAAGACCATGGACGAGGTCGGCGGCGCGCTGATCGCGATCTCCCTGGTGCTGGTCGCGGTGTTCCTGCCGACGGCGTTCATCACCGGCCTGCAGGGCACCTTCTACAAGCAGTTCGCCATCACCATCGCCGCCTCGACCGCGATCTCGGCTTTCGTGTCTCTCACCCTGTCGCCCGCCCTGGCCGCGCTGCTGCTGAAGACGCATGCCGTGTCACATGTCGAGAATCCAAGGCCCGGCCTGCTGGAGCGCCTGGCCTGGCCGGTCCGCTGGTTCTTCGGCCAGTTCAACCGCGGCTTCGACGCGCTTTCGAACTTCTACGGGCGCATGACCTCGCGGCTGATCCGCATGGGCTTCATCATGCTGGTGATCTACGCCGGCCTGCTGGCGCTCACCCAGAATCTCCTCGTATCGACTCCGACCGGGCTGGTGCCGCAGCTCGATCGCTCCTACCTGATCGCGGCCATGCAGCTTCCCGCCGGCTCGACGCTCGAGCGGTCGGACGCCCTGGTCCGCAAGGCCAGCGAAATCATCCTGTCGCGGCCGGGGGTCGCCAATGCCGTCTCGTTCGTCGGTTTCGACGGCGCGACCTTCACCAACGCCCCCAACACGGGCGTGATCTTCGTCACCCTGAAGCCCTTCAACGAGCGGCCGGGCATCTCCAAGGACATGATCCTGGCCGATCTGCGCGGGCAGATGTTCGCGTTGCGCGAAGCCTTCGTGTTCGTCCTGGAGCCGCCCTCGGTGCCGGGCATCGGCACCGGCGGCGGCCTCAAGGGTTACGTGCAGGACCGGGCCTCGCGCGGGCTGACGGCCCTCGAAGGCGCCACCTGGGCCCTCGCCGGCGCCGCTGGACAGACGCCGGGCCTCACCCAGGCCTTCACGCTCTACAACACGCGCACGCCGCAGATCTTTGCCGACATCGACCGGACCAAGGCCGAGCAGCTCGGCGTGCCGATCGCCCGCGTGTTCGAGACGCTGTCGGCCTATATGGGCTCGGCCTACGTCAACGACTTCAACATCCTCGGCCGCACCTACCGGGTGACCGTGCAGGCCGACGATCCCTATCGCCTCACCCTGCGCGACGTCGAGAACCTCAAGACGCGCAGCGTGAGCGGGGAGATGGTCCCGATCGGCGCCGTCGCGACCTTCGAGGACATCACCGGTCCCTACCGCGTGGCTCGCTACAATCTCTATCCGGCGGCCGAGGTGCAGGTCGCGCTGCAGCGCGGCTACTCCTCGGGGCAGGGCATCGCCACGATGGAAGCGCTGGCGGAGAAGGTGCTGCCGTCGGGCTTCGGCTTCGAATGGACCGAGATCGCGCTCCAGGAGAAGCTGGCCGGCAGCACCGCGACCCTGGCCTTCGGCCTGGCCGTGCTGTTCGTCTTCCTGCTGCTGGCGGCGCTCTACGAGAGCTGGCTGCTGCCGCTCGCCGTCATCCTGATCGTGCCCATGTGCATCCTGGCGGCCATGATTGGCGTCAACATCCGCGGCCTCGACCGCAACGTGCTGGTCGAGATCGGGCTGGTCGTGCTGGTGGGACTGGCGGCGAAGAACGCCATCCTGATCGTGGAGTTCGCCAAGCAGGCGCATGAGCAGGGCATGAATCGCTTCGATGCGGCCGTCACCGCCTCCAAGACGCGCCTGCGTCCCATCCTGATGACCTCGCTGGCCTTCATCCTGGGCGTCGTGCCGCTGGTCATCAGCACCGGCGCCGGCGCGGAGATGCGCCAGTCGCTCGGCACCGCGGTGTTCTCGGGCATGCTGGGCGTGACGATCTTCGGCCTGATCTTCACGCCGGTCTTCTACGTGCTGTGCGTCGGCCTCGCCGAGCTGCGCTTCAAGGGGCGCAAGAAGGACATCGAGCCGGACTTCAAGCCGCAATAGGTGTCGGAGCGGGTGGTGGGCGCAGCAGCGCGAACGCCACCTGCACGATCCCGGCGGTGAGCCCCATCGCGACGCCGAGGCGCCAGGCGAGGTCGTAGGAGCCCAGCGCGTCGAACAGCAGGCCGCCGCCCAGCGCGCCCGCGAAGCTGCCGACCTGATGGCTCATGAAGGCGACGCCCTGGATCATCGCCTGCCAGCGCAGGCCGAACATCTCGACCACCGAGCCGGCGACCAGCGGGCCGACGCCCAGCCACAGGAAGCCCATGGCCGATGCGAAGACCAGCGTGCTGGCCGGCGTCGGCGGCATCACGAAATAGCAGGCCAGCACGATCGAGCGGGCAATGTAGATGCCGCCCAGCAGCCCGGGCTTGGACCAGTGCCCGCCGGCCCAGCCGAAGAACAGACTGCCGAACACGTTGAACAGGGCGATCGCCCCCAGCGCGCCGGCGCTGAGCGACGGGTCCATGCCGCAGATCGCGAGATAGGACGGCAGGTGCGTGGTGATGAACAGGAGCTGCATGCCGCAGACGAAGTAGGCCGCCGTCATCACCAGGAACGAGGGATTGCGCAGGGCGGCCGACAGGGCGAGGCGCGGCGAGGCGGCGCTGATGTCGCCCGCCGCCGCTGTGGGGGGCGTCAGCCTGTCGATCCGGCCAGCGATCCAGGCGGCCGGCAGCATGAACAGGGTGAGCGCCAGAAAACCCAGCAACCCTGCGCGCCAGCCGAAGTCGGCCGTCAGCATCTGGCCGAGCGGGGCCGCGAGCAGCGCGCCCAGCGACCCCGTCGCGGTGATCGCGCCCAGGACCAGACTGCGCATCCTTGCCGGGACGGCGCGCGCACCGACGGCCAGCGAGATGGCCGAGGCGGTGCAGGCGAGCGCCAGGCCGATCAACACGCCGCCGCCCAGCAGAACGCCCGTCATGCCATTGGCCATCGCGAAAAGGCCGAGGCCGGCTGCGTAGAGCGCCGCGCCCGCCACCATGATCGGCCGGAAACCCAGGCGCACCGCGAGGGCGCCCGCCACCGGCTGCAGGAAGCCCCAGGCGAGGTTCTGGACGGACATGGCCAGCGCGAATTCGGAAACGGTCAGTGCGATGTCCCGCGTCAGCGGCTGCAGGACCAGGCCGAAGCTCTGGCGCACGCCCATGGCGAGGCTCAACATGACCGAGGCGCCGATCAGGATGGGCATGACCGGGCGCAATTCCTTGAGGATGGCCACGTCGCGCCTCCAGCTTGTTACACAGATCGGTGTACTTTAGGGTCGGCGACGGAAAGGGGTCAAGGCAGCATGGCGAGGGCGGACGCGAGGGCAGCGATGCAGGAGCGCATCGTCGAGACGGCAGACCGGCTGTTCTACGGCCAGGGCATCCGCGCCGTCGGCGTCGACACGATCGCGGCCGAGACCGGCATCAGCAAGCGCACGCTCTACAATCACTTCCCGTCGAAGGACGATCTGATCGTGGCCTACCTGGCGCGCCGGCTGCGGCCCGTGCCGGAGTCCGACCGACCGCCGCTGGAACAGATTTTAGGCGCCTTCGACCGGCTGGAACGCACCGTCGCGACCGGTGTGTTCCGCGGCTGCCCCTTCGTGAACGCCGTCGCGGAGCTCAAGGAGCCGGCCCACGCCGCCAACAAGATCGCGCTCGCGTTCAAGGAACAGCGGCGGGTTTGGTTTCAGGACCTTTTGGGACAGCTCGGCTGCAAGGACGCAGAGCCGCTATCCATGCAGCTCCAGATCCTGATCGACGGCGCCATCGCCGCCGCCATCGTGCGCGGCGATCCGAAGGTCGCCGCGGCGGCACGCGAGGCGGCAAGGGTCCTGCTGAAGGCAGCAGGTGTTAATCCTTCACGCAAGAAGGCTCCCCGCTAGCGACTAGGGCTTCCACGCAACACTATCGCTACTCTTGTCATCCTGAGCGCAGCGAAGGATCTCACGCCAGCAACAGAGTTCGTTGGTCGTTCCGCTAGGTCCTTCGCTGCGCTCAGAGTTTGTGATTTAATTCGACGCCGAGCAAAACGGTGCGGCGACGAGCAACAAAAGATTCTCCCGACCGGGCAACAACGACTGATGCCGAATCATCACGGCAGCCCTACGATTCTAAAGTTACCTTGCACTTTAGAATCACCGAAAAAATCACAAGCTCTCAGGACGACAAGTCGGGGATCAGGTCGGATCGGGCCTCAGCACGCGGTGCAGATCCAGCACCGGGGGTTTGTGGCCGAGCTGCGAGAGCAGCGTGTGGACCTGTGCCCGGTGATGGGTCTGGTGATTGAAGAAGTGCGGCAGGATCACCGACCAGGGGTCCTCGGTGTCGAACCCCGAATTGTTGACGTAGCGCACGCTCCCCTGCTCGAAACCCTCGGGCAGGTTCGCGAAGAAATGCTCCATGTGGCGGTCGAGACGCTCGCGCTCGGCACGCAACGCCGCGAAATCCTCGAACTGGGTCGCGCCGAGGCCGGTCGAGACGTGCGAGCCGCCTTCGAACCGGGCCATCCAGATGCGGTCACCCAGCAACAGATGGTTCAGCGTGCCGTGCACGCCGCCAAAGAACGCCCCGAGGTCGCGGCGATACTCCGCGCCGGAAAGCCCGGCGCAGGCCGCGTACAGCGTCTCGTTGGCCAGCCGGTTGTAGCGGGCGTACTGCCCCCAGACCGCGCTCATCGGCTGCTCATCGACCGAATTTATCGGGAAGCGGCGGAAACCCAGCGGGTGAGATCACGAATGAGGCCGGCGACGACGGCGCCCCGCAGGCGCAGCGCACGAGCCTCGAGTGCCCGACGTTCGGCGATGGTGGGATAGGGGACGGTAAACATGGGAAAGACCTCCAAGGGTTGAAAGGAACCTAATTCCATTCTTCTCGGCAGTTAATATGGAGTGTATGACGAACACTCCTGAATAAAATTCATCAATGGCGCAATGATCGATCATGCAAGCGAGATGGCGGCCTTCGTCCGGGTCGTTGATTCCAAAGGTTTTTCCGCCGCCGCGCCGGGTCTGGGCCTGACACCGTCGGCCGTCAGCAAGCTGGTCACAAGGCTGGAAACACGGCTGGGCGTCCGGCTGCTCCAGCGCACGACGCGGGCCCTCAGCCTCACCGAAGAGGGCGAGGCGTTCTACGCCACGGCGCGGCGCATCGTGGGCGAGATCGAGACCCTGGAGAACCAGATCAGCCGCCAGAGCGGCACGCCGCACGGGCTGCTCAAGGTCACAACCTCGCTCGCTTTCTCGACCCACCAGCTGGCGCCGGTCATCGGCGAGTTCCTCGAACGTTATCCGTTGCTGCAGCTCGAGCTGATGCCGACCGACCGCGTGGTCGACATGATCGAGGAAGGCGTCGACGTCGCGATCCGCATCGGGCGGCTGGCCGACAGCAGCTTCATGGCGCGCAAGATCGGCGAGGACGTGCGCCTGGTCTGTGCTTCGCCCTCGTACCTCAGGAACCGTCGCCCCCTGCAGCGCCCTGAGGACCTGACGCGCCACAACTGCATCGTCTCGCGCGATCGTACCTATCTCAACCGCTGGCCCTTCCGCATCGACGGCGAGATCCGCGAGATCGAGGTCGGCGGACGGGTCGCCGTCACCGAGGGCGAAGCCCAGATGCGGCTGGCACTGCAGGGGCTGGGCATCGTGCGCCTGACCCGACTGACCGTCGCCACCGCCATCAAGAACGGCGAACTGGTCTCGCTGCTGGAGGAATTCCGTGCCGAGCAGCCGATCCCGATCCATGCCGTCTACCCGCATCGCCGCCATCTCGCACCCAAGGTGACGGCCTTCATCGATTTCATCCTCGAGAAATTCTCGCCGCCGCCGTGGGAGATTTAACGACATCAACCTCACCCTGAGGAGGCGCGAAGCGCCGTCTCGAAGGGTGGGCACGAGCACCTCGCCTGAGGCCCACCCTTCGAGACGCGGCCCTGCGGGCCGCTCCTCAGGGTGAGGTGGTGGCGCGTTTCCGTTCGACCGGAAAAGGTTCTAGGCTCCGCACCAACAAATCTAGGGAGGAAGAATGGACGCCGAGACCGACCTTTTCGTGCAGGCCTTCTGGGTCAAGTGCCGCGACATCATCCGGCCCGAACTGGACACCGCCGTCGATGCCCTGCGCCATGCCGGGCACGAAACGAATATCTCGACCCTGGAATATTCGCCCGACGAGAAGACCTCGCCCGAAAGTGCCCCGACTCTCATCATGACCATCCATCCCAGCGCCTCGACCGAAAGCCGCGTGCTGCGCTATCGCGGCGACGTGGTGGCGCGGGAGATCGAGGTCACGGCGTCGGGCTGCAAGACCGCGCGTTCCGATCTCTCGACGGTCACCCAGGCCGGCGTGAAGAACGACATCGCGCTCTGCTTCGGCTCGTTGCTCAAGACCAAATAGACCAGAGGAGAGTTTCATGCCCGACGCCATCGACGACCTGTTCCGCCGCTTCGGCAAGGCTTTCAACAAGGCCGATGTCGACGCGATCGCCGACTGCGTGACCGACGACTTCGAATGGCGCCTCAATGCCGGCGGCGCGCCGGCCGGGCGCGTGCTCAAAGGCAAGGAGGCGCTGCGCGCGCACTTCGCCGACAAGAGCACGGCGCATCGCGAGGTGCGTTTCTCCGAGGCCAGCATCCACCGTGCCGGCGACAAGCTGTTCGGCACCTTCCGCGCCACCGGCATCGATCATGCCGGCAAGCCGTTCGATCGCTACGGCATCGATCTCTACGAGGTGAAGGACGGCAGGATCGCGCTCAAGGACAGCTACATGAAGGCCGAGTGACCTTGATGACGAACGATACCGTCCTCTGGGAGATCGATCGCCGCGGCGTCGCCACCGTCACGCTGAACCGGCCCAAGGTCAACAACGCCTACAACGGCGACCTCATCCAGGGCCTGCACGACGCAATGGATTCGCTGGGGGCCGAGAGCGGCCTGCGCATCGTCGTGCTGCGCGGCAACGGCAAGCATTTCCAGGCCGGTGCCGATCTGTCGTGGATCACCGGCGTCGCGAAACAATCACCTGCCGAGAACGAGAAGGTGAGCCGTCTGACGGCCGAAGCCGTGAAGCGCCTCGACACCTGCCCCGTCCCGACGCTGGCGCTGATCCAGGGCGGCTGCTTCGGCGGCGGCACCGGCATCGCGGCGGCTTGCGACGTCGTGGTGGCCCAGGAGGACGCACTGTTCTCCATCAGCGAGACGCGCTGGGGCCTGATGGCCGGCATTATCCTGCCGCAGCTCTGCCAGGCCATCGGCCTGCGCCAGACACGACGCTACGCGCTTACCGGCGAGCGCTTCGGTGCCCACGACGCGCGCCGTCTCGGCCTGGTGCACGAAGTCTGCCCGGTGGGCGGCCTCGCCGAAGCCGGCGAGAAGATCGTCGAGTCCGTCCTGATGAACGCACCGCGCGCCACCACCGCGACCAAGCTGCGCTCGCTGGCCTCGGCGCGTGCCTTCGTCGACGAGGGCGAGCTGCGCGACCTGATCGACGAACACGCCCGCACCCGCCAGCAGGACGAAGCCACCGAAGGCCTCGCCAGCTTCAGGGAGAAGCGCAAGCCGGCGTGGTATCCGGGTTGATCCGAGACAAAATCAACTCGGTCTTCCCAAAAACCACCTCACCCTGAGGAGCGCTCCGTAGGAGCGCGTCTCGAAGGGTGGGCACGAGCACCACGTCTATTGCCCATCCTTCGAGACGGCCCTTCGGGCCTCCTC
>JABMNB010000722.1 GCA_013205335.1 Rhodospirillales bacterium | reverse complement strand
CGCGTCGGATAGGCCGGATTGGGCTGCACCAGCCAGCCGAGCTGCGACGCCTGCACCGTGCGCGGCGCCGCCGGCACCGCGGGGGCGGCCTGCTGCGGCTGGCCGTCGACCGGTGCGGCTGGCCGCGGCGGTGTGGGTGGCCTCCTCTGCGCCGGCTTCGGTTCCGGCGGTTTGGGCTTGGGCTCGACCGTCTTCTCCAGCGGCGGAATCTCCGGCGGCGGCGGTTCGTCCGGCGGCGGCAGCTCGACCTTGGTCAGCGGGAACTCCGGCGGCGGCAGGTCGGGCGGCGGAGGCTCGACGATGGCCGCCAGTTCGGGCGGCGGCGGCGTCAGGTCGACCGGCGGCGGCGGCTCGGAATTCTCGATCTCGGGCTGCGCCGGCTCCTCGGCCGGCACCATCCGCACTTCCATCGGCGCGATTTCGCCCACGATCAGCTTGACGGGCTCGACCTGCGTCAGCGCCCAGCCGCCCCCGACATGGAAGAAGATCACGAGCGCGAGGATGCCGCGCCGGACGGCAACCGGCAGCGGCTCCATGAGTTCGCCGGGCGGCGCGAGACGCGCGAGCCGCTCGGACGTCACGGCTCTTCGGCCTCTTGCGCAGCTTCGTTCTCGCTCACCAACAGCACGAGTATCAGCAGGCCAAGACCGAGAAAGGCGATCGGCGCCGCGAAGTCGAGGTCGGCGAGATTGACGGCGATCACGCCGAGGGCGGCGAGGTTGGCGAGGCCGAGCGGTGTCGCGATCAACCGCATGGCCGCGCGCGCCTGCGCTGCCGCAACCCCCGTAGCAACCTCGCCAACGAAGCGCGCCAGCAGGGCCGGGCCGCGCAGCAGTGCGCCCAGCCAGCGAAACGGCCCCGCGCTGGCCTCGAGCAGCATCGCGGCGACCCTTACGATGGCAGCACCGATCTCGCCCGCAGCGAGCCGTGGCAGCCCACCCGGTTCGGCGAGCCAGCGCACGCCCCTGCGCAGGAGGACGGGAAGCACGGCGATCAGGATGCCGGCCACCAGCCCCATCTGCGCTCCACGGATTCCAGCGAGAAAAGCCCCGATGGCGGCACAGAGTGCTGCGTTCACCGAGATCGATATGAGGTTCGATGCACCGATTGAACGATCGGGAAACATCATGGCTGCACCCTATCGCATCTGGTGGCCGCCGCCGGCGGCGCCGATGGCCTCGACCTTGAAGTCCACGTCGATGCTTCCGGCCTTCTCGAAGACGAGCGTGACGGGAACCTTGGCGTCCTTCGTGAGCGGCGACTTCAGCTCCATGAACATGATGTGGAAGCTCCCGGGCTTGAGCGTCACCGTCGCTCCCGCAGGAATCTCGAGGCCATTTGCGAGTTCGCGCATGCGCATGACCTGCCCGTCCATCCTCATCTCGTGAATCTCGACCTTGAGCGAAGCCTGGCTACGGGCGGCAATGAGGCGGTCGGGAGACGTGCCCTTGTTGGTGATGGTCACGAAGCCGCCGCCGCTCTTGGCCGTGGCCGGCGTGGCGCGGGTCCACGGCGTCGCGATCTCCAGCGCACCGAGCTTGTAGTCCTGAGCCGATGCAGATGCGGTCCAGGACAGGACAAGCAGCGTGCAGATCGCAGTTCGACGTCCGATCATCGATTACCTCCTATTGACGAATTGCTGCCCCACGGCAGCCAGGAAAAGAGCATCCGCCGTCGCCGCGAAGGCGACGGCGGGTCCCTCGTTGAAGCAGTCCCTTGGATCAGAATCGCGCCTGGATTCCGGCGAAGATCGTCGCCCCCTCGCCCGGGTTGAAGAGCTGGCTCGTCGCCGTGGCGGTGTTGGTCACACCGACGTTCGAGACATACATCTGGTTGGTGAGATTGCGCGCATCAAGGAAGATCTCCACCCCCTTGAAGCCCGTGTATCCGGCCTTGGCGCCGAGCAGCGCATAGGACGATGTCATGAAGGCCGGGTTGTTGACGCTGTCGACGTAGTAACCTTGCGGCACCCATTCGACATTGGGGCCGATGTAGAAGCCGCTCGGCGTCGCATAGCGAGCTTCGGCCCGGATGTAGTAGGGCGGCGCTCCCGGAAGCTGGTTGTTGCCGTAGGTCGGATTGTTGTCGAAGCGGTAGTCGCCAACGGTGAGTGCCATGCGGCCGGTCAGCCGGTCGCCCTTTTCGCCCTGCCAGGCCGTGCCGTTCAGGCCGAGTTCAACGCCCTGGTGGATCGCGTTCGGGATGTTGATGGCGATGGCCGAGCCGCCGAAGCCCGGCACGACGAGGAGCTGCAGCTCGTTCTTCACCCACGACCGGTAGATCGAAAGATCCCAGCCGAACTGGCTGCCGATCATGCCGCGAGTACCGATTTCCGCGGTCCACGAAGTCTGCGGCGCGAGCGGCGCGAAGCCGGGCGCGACGCTGGGGTTCAGTTCCGACCAGGTCGGCGGCTCCGAGGCCCGCGAGACATTGGCATAGAACTGCAGACCCGGGCGCGGCTCCCAGAGGGCGCCGATCTTCGGGTTCACTTCGAAATAGGCCGCCGATCCGGAATCGTTGCCGTTGACCAGGTAGTTGTCGGTCAGCACGCGGGTCTGCCAGTTGAGCTGCAGGCCGGTGACGATCGAGACTTCGGGCGTGGCATAGAACCAGTTCTCGCCGTAGACCTCGATGCTGGTCGAATTCTCCGTATTGTCGTTGGTCAACGCGCCGGGCACGCCGAAGCGGTTGGCGAACTGCTTGGCACGGTTGGTCCCTGCGAAATAGTTCACGCCGAGGACGAAGTCGTTGCGATGGCCAGCCACGGAGCGGCTGCCCTTGTACTGGCCCGTCAGCCCCCAATCGAGAAGGTTGTTGTCGATCACCGCGAACGTGAGCGGATGGAACAGGTACTTCGACTTCACGAAACCCTGGAGGGTCAGCGCGTCGTCGCCGATGTCGACCACGGTGGTGTTGGCGAAGCGGAACGAATCGACGTCGCGCCGTGTATTCTGCAGCACATTGGCGAGCGGTCCCTGCTGCGGATTGGTCAGGTATTGCTGCTGGGTCAGCGAGCCGGGGATCTGATTGCGCACCTGGTTGCCGGACAGGAAAAACCGCGTTTCCGCGTTCGAGCCGATCTGGGCGCCCACATTGCCGTTCACGCGCTGCAGGCTCTGGTTGGTGTGCTCGCGAAAGCCGTTGCCGCTCAGGTTGGTGAACGAAAGCCAGGCATCCCACGGTCCGTCGTTGAAGCCGGCCGCGGCCTGCTGGCCGAAGGTCTGGTAGCTGCCGCCATAGACTCGCGCGGCGAAGCCCGGGTTGCTGCGGCCAGTCGGTGAAACGAAGTTGAGCGCACCGCCCAGGCTCGCCGCACCGTAGCGCAGCGCATTCGCGCCCTTGTAGATCTCGATGTATTGCTGGGCGAGCGGATCGATCTCATGGAAATCGCCGCTGCCGTCGGCCTGGTTGATGGGCGATCCATCCTGCAGAAGGCGGATGCCGCGCAGATGGAAATTGCGCGACAGGCCGGAGCCGCGAATGACCAGCTTGGAGTCCTCCTGGCCGTACTTGCTCTGCACCCAGACGCCGGGCGTGTAATCGAGCATGTCCTTCATGGTCGTGGCGCGGCCGTCGAGATAGCGGGTCGCCGGCACGACTTCGACGCCGCCGGGCGTCTTGTTGATCTGCTCCTCAGCCTGCTTGGCCGACGGCACGGTGAGCGACGCGGAGGGTGCGGTAACGGTAATGGCCGGCATGGTCGGCGCCTGGCCCTGCGCCAGATCCTCGGCGCGAACGATGGAGGGCACGAGGGCGAGCCTGATGGAGGCGACGATGGTCGCCCTGAGAATTGACGGCATGATGCTTCCTGTATTGGCTGACGCGAAGCAGCACGCACGCCGAGCGGGCGTGCGCGTTGCAGGACGGGAGGTCAGTCGTTCGGAAGCGGAGGTGCGCGGGGCTGGTTGGGACCGTCGCGGATGGCGCCGGTCGAGGGGTGATGATGTGCCGTTTGGACCCGTTGCGGCGCCTCGACGGACTCGACCGCGATCGATGCGCCCGACGGCAGGGCCAGCGCCGGCACGTGAGCGAGGCCGAAGCAGCAATCGTGGACCTTGGCATTCGCCGGGCCCTGAGATCCGCCTTCGTCCTTGTCGGCGCTGGGCTGGCAGAGACTGCCCCACAGGGCAGTGGCCGCCTCGAGGCCGCCCATCCGCAACATGACCGCGTGAGCCAAGGGCTGGAAGACGGCGAGAGTGACCGCAAACAGCGCAACCGTCAGCGCAAGCGAGCGCAAACGTGAAATCGGCTGGTTGGCAATCATGGCCGAGTTTAGGCAGATTGCTAAACCAAGCTCAAGCTGTCGGCATGCGGCGTCGTGTCAAGAGGCCATCCGATCCGGCGGCGCCGCGCCCGCGACGCAGAGCTATACCGGGACCTCGAATGCGCTGCCCGCCATCACCGTCACCGCGCCTCGCATCCGCGAGGCCGAGCCGACCGATGCAGCCATCAAACGCCGCGTCCCGCTGAGACTCCGCCATCCCGATGGCGACGAACTCGTCTACGCCGTCGACGGTGAGGCGACCCTTCAGTTCATCATCGCCGGGGGCACGCAATCCGTGCACGTCGACCCCGGAAAGCTGGCCCTCTTGCGCATGGGCGACAGGCACCTTGATCCCTTCCCGAAGGGCGTGACGTCGGTGTCCATCACGCCGCGCAAGAAAACAGGTGCAGGTCGACGTGCGCGATCCAAGCTGCGCCGAAGGCGAGCGTGAGTAACGCTGGCCGTCCGCTCGACCCTCGCTAAGTCGATCGGATCAGCGTCGCCGTTGAGTGCAGCATCGGCTCGACGACGGCGTGGCTGAACAGCCAGCTCTCGGCATGGCATGCATCGCCGTCGCGGCGGATCACGCGCGATAGCGCAACCACGTCGGCCGCCTGCGCGGGTCGCAGCACCGTGACGCTGAGATGCGACACCCTCGCCTCCAGGCCTGCAGCGGCACGCAGCGAGGTGTCGACCAGCGACAGCAGCGCAGCCGTGGTCCATTCGATTCCCGGTGCCGGGGAAAAGCGCAACCGCACGTCCTGGTCCTGGCACTCCTCGACGAACAGGCCGTGGAGGTCGGCAGGCGGCAGGACGGCCTCCATGCGCGCCTGAAGTTCGTCTTCGGTCATCGGGTTCACTCTATGCTATCTCCCCGCCCCATGTCCTTCCTCGATCATATCCGGCGCTGCAACAATGCCGACCTCACCCACTTCGAGCCGTGGTTCGTGGGTGAGCATCGCGCCGGGTTCGTGCATCGCGACTTCGCGGCGGATGCAGTGCAGGCCTCCGGCCTGTTCGGGCGCCGCGACGGAGCCTGGCATCTCGATCCCCGCCTCGACACGCCGGTCAAGCGTACGGCGGAGGTCCGCAGGTTCCTGCTCGGCTTGCGCGACCACGGCTACTTCGCGGGACTGTGGCGCGAGGAGAACTACGCCGTGGCGCCGCAGAATGGCGCCCCGCTGCTGATGACGATGGAGCGCTCGGCCGTGCCGTGGTTCGGCGTGCGTGCCGGCGGCCCGCACATGACCGGCTATGTGCGCCGCGCCGATGGTCTGCACATCTGGGTGCCGCGCCGCTCCTACGAGAAGCCGACTTTCCCGGGCCAGCTCGACAATACCGTGGCCGGCGGCCAGCCGGCGGAGCTCGGTCTGCACGAGAACCTGGTGAAGGAATGCGGCGAGGAAGCCTCGATCCCGCCCGAGCTGGCACGGCAGGCCAAGGCGGTGAGTGTCGTCGCCTACTGGAACCAGTCGGGCCAGCAACTCAAGCCGGACGTGATGGTGTGTTTCGATCTCGAACTGCCGCAGGACTTCATACCGCGCGCAAACGACGGCGAGGTCCATTCGTTCGAACTCTGGCCGGTGGGTCGCGTGTTCGAGACGGTACGCGACAGCAACGAATTCAAATACAACTGCAATCTCGTGTTGATCGACTTCTTCGTGCGCCACGGATTGCTGTCGGCCGACGATCCGGATTTCGTCCCCATCGTCGCCGGTCTGCGGATGATGTATGCTCCCCGCACCGTTTCAGGCTGAGCGACGGCACGTCGCCTCGAATACGTTGCCGGCTCGGCCGACATAGCGAAAGGTGACGGCTCATGCCACGTCCCCTGCTGGTTGCAGCACTGGCGGCGACGTTCGCCGGCCCGGCGGCGATAGCTCAGGACGGCCATCACGGACAGGGACACGCCGAGAGTCACGACTGGTACGAGAAGCTCAAGCGCCCGGGCTCCAACGCCTCCTGCTGCAGCGGTACCATCAACGGCGTCGAAGGCGATTGCCGCCCGACAAGGGCCTATCAGAAGGACGATGGCACCTGGTACGCGCTGCTCGACGGCCGCTGGGTGCCGGTGCCGCCGAAGGCCGTGCTGAACGAACTCGCCCCTGACGGCCGCAGCCACATCTGCGCCAACAAGACCGGCACCATCTTTTGCTTCCTGGGTGGTTCGCCCAAGTCGTGAACGACTTGGGCGAGGCGGGCGGCAGGGGCTGTAATCAGCCCCGAGAGCCCGCACGGTTCAAATTGCGCACCGCGTACTCACGCCGGCGGCGTGATTTGCGCATCCTGGATGACCTTGCGCCACTTCGCCGTCTCCGCGGCGATGCGCTTGCCGTAGTCGGCGGCGCTGCCCCCGACCAGTACGAAGCCGAGGTCGACCAGCCTCTTAGACGTCGTGGGATCGGCGAGCAGTTCGTTGAAGGCGGCATTCAGCTTCGCGATGACCGGCTCGGGCGTGCCGCCCGTCGCCATGACGCCGAAGAACACTGCGCCCGTCAGGTTTGCAGGCAGGCCGGCCTCGGCCACCGTGGGCACGTCGGGAAGCATGGGCACGCGCTTGGCCGCCGCAACGACCAGGCCGCGCAGCCTTCCATCCTTCACGGCAAGGCCGCTCGGCAGCAGCGTGTCGGAGAACAGCATCACGTGGCCGCCGAGCACGTCCTTGAGCGCGTCGGCGCTTCCCTTGTAGCCGACATGGTCGAGCTTGATGCCGGTTTCCATCCTGAGCTGCTCGCCCCACAGATGCGGCATGCTGGCATTGCCGGCCGAGGCGTAGGGTATTGGAGACGTCTGAGCCTTCGCCCAGGCGAGGAAATCGGCCATCGTCTTGTAGGGGGCATTGGGATTGCAGGCGAGCAGCAGCGGCATGTCGACGTAGCTGCAGACCGGCGCCAGCTCCTTGGCCGGATCGTAGGGCAGCTTGAGCCCGAACGACGTATTGGTGGCGACCGGCGCGGGCGCCAGCAGGATCGTGTAGCCGTCGGGCTTGGCCTTGGCGACGATCTCGGTGCCGATGATCGTGCCGCCGCCCGGCTTGTTGTCGACCAGCACCTGCTGGCCGAGCTTGTTGGTCAGAAATTCCGCCGCGATGCGCGCCGACGTATCGGTCGCACCGCCCGGCGCGTAGGGCACGACGAAACGCACCGGTCTGTCGGGGAACGCCTGGGCGCGCGCGATCGATGACGCGAGGCCCGGTGCGAGCGTGAGAGCGGCGGCAGAGCCCAGCAGGTGTCGGCGTCTCATTATTTACTCCCTTTGAATTCTTATCGTTGTCTTTGCCCCGAGTATCCGCGACACGCGAGAGAAGAGCTAGCCCCTCGACCAGCCGCGGGACGGCATGCGAAGCTCATTCCCTGAAGCTTCGAGGGGGCTGGGTGGCGCGGGACGGGCAAGGGTTGGATCTGGGCAATGCCGACGAGGGTGCGGTCGCCGAGCTGGATTTCGTCACGCAGGAGTGGCTGGGCTTCGGCAAACGCTTCGCCGACTTCCTCGCCGCTGCCGACAAGGAAGAAAAATGCCCGATGCTGCCGCTGGTCGCGGCGAGCCTCGTCCTGTCCATGTATTCACCCGAGGGTCACGCGGCCGCCACGGGATACCTCGCCCGCGCACAGAAGATGACGGCAGGCGCGAGCCTTCGCGAATTCGCGTGGCTCGGCGCCATCGAATTCTGGGTCGCCGGTGACACCGACCGCAGCCTGCAACAATTCCGCAGGATCGTCGCCGACTGGCCGCGCGACCTCCTGGCCGGAAAGCTGGCGCAACTGCTGGCCTTCAACCGCGGCGACGCCGAGACGCTGCTGGACGTGGGTGAGCGCCTGGTCGCCGCCAACGCCGACAACCGCTTCGTCTGGGGCATGTATGCGTTCGGCCTCGAAGAGTGCAATCGCCTCGACGAGGCCGAGGCAACGGCGCGCAAGGGACTGGCGATCGACCGCCGCGATCCGTGGGCGCATCACGCCATTGCGCACTGCCTAGAAGCGCGCGGCCGGATGCTTGAAGGCGTCGCCTTCCTCAACTCCGTCTCCGACACCTGGAACGACTGCAACTCGTTCATGTACACCCACAACTGGTGGCATCTCGCACTGTTCCTGATCGACCTGGACCGCACCGACGAAGCGCTGGCGCTCTACGACAGCCGGGTGTGGGGCGTGTGGAAGGAGTTCTGCGAGGACCAGGCCAACGCCGTCTCGCTGCTGGCGCGACTGCAATTGCGCGGCGTCGATGTCGGGGCGCGCTGGTCCGATCTCGCGTTTTATCTCAGGCCGCGCCTGCACGAACACTTCTCGGCTTTCCACGACGTCCACTATCTCTACGGTCTGGCGTGCGCCGGCGAACGCAGCGCCGTCACCGAGATGCTGGCGAGCCTCGAGGACCGCGCCGAACGCGCCAGGCCCTTCGAGCGCGAGGTCTGGGCCGACTGCGTCGTGCCCCTGGCCCACGGGCTGGCGGCCCACGCCGCGGGCGACATGCCGGCGGCCGCGCGCCAGATCGGCCGGGCGATGCCGCACCTGCGCAGGCTCGGCGGTTCGATCGCGCAGCGCGCCCTGTTCGGCGCGATCCATCTCGACGCCCTCGTCCACGCCGGCTGGAACGATGCGGCGCTGGCGATCCTGCAGGCCGACGAGCGTGAACGTCCCGGCGTGGCCGCGACCAAGCGCGCGCTCGCCATGCTCTATCGCCGGGTCGGCCGCACCGAACAGGCGCTCGGCGCCGAATATCAGGCCGAACAGCTCGCCCGCCAGTATCGCGCCGCAGCGGCAAAGACAGGGGAAGCAGCATGACGGTCGACCTCACACAGGCGAGCGCCGCCGAACTCGGCAAGCTCTACGGCAAGGGCAAGGCTTCACCGGTCGAGACGATGAAAGCCGTGCTGGCGCGCGCCGAACGTCACGCGATGACGATCAACGCGCTCTGCCATGTCGACACCAAGGCGGCGCTGGCCGCCGCGCGCGCCTCCGAGAAGCGCTGGAAGAACGGCGAACCGCGATCGCCGCTCGACGGCGTGCCGGTCTCGATCAAGGAGCTGGTGCGGGTCAAGGGCTGGCCCGCTCCGATGGGCAGCAAGCTCACCGACAAGAGCCCGGTCGATGCCGATGCGCCCGCTGTCGCGCGCCTGCGCGAGGCCGGAGCCATCTTGTTTGCCCAGAGCACCAGCCCGGAATACGGCCACAAGGGCGTGACGGATTCGCCGCTGCACGGCGTCACGCGCAACCCGTGGAACACCGGCATGACACCGGGCGGCTCGTCCGGCGGCGCCGGGGCGGCGGTCGCGGCCGGCCTCGGCCCCATCGCCATCGGCACCGACGGCGGCGGCTCGGTCCGTATTCCCGCGAGCTTCAGCGGGCTGCTCGGTCTAAAGGCCACGTTCGGCCGCGTGCCCGCCTGGCCGCCTTCGATGACCGGCGACCTTTCCAACACCGGCCCGATGGCGCGCACCGCGCTCGACGTCGCGCTGATGATGAACGTCATCGCCCGACCCGACCCTCGCGACGGCTACGCCCTGCCCGAGGACGCCACCGACTACACGAAGAAGCTCACCAAACTGCCGAAGAAACTGAAGATTGGCTTCGCGCTCCGCCTCGGCGACCACCCGATCGACATCGAGGTCGCCGCAATGGTCACCAAGGCTGCGAGCGAATTCGAGGCGCTGGGTTGCACGGTCGAGGAGGTCGAGGCGCCCTTCTCCTACGGCGAGGCGAGCCGCGCCTTCGTGATCCACTGGCTGGCGGCACTGCAGCGACTGCTGAAGGTCTTCCCCGAAGAGCGTCACGCCGAGTTCGATCCGAATCTGCTCGCGGGCGCGAAGGCCGGCTTGCGCTACACCTTGCAAGACCTGGTGGACGCGCAAGTCGTACGGCGCGATCTCACCCTCGCCTGGAACCTGTTCTTCGAGAAGTACGATCTGCTGCTCACGCCCACCGTGGCCGTGCAGCCCTTCGAGGCCGGCACCAACCTGCCGCCCGGTCCCGACGGCAAGCCCAACACCATGTGGTCGCCCTACACGCCGCAGTTCAACCTGACGCGCCATCCCGCGGCGACGGTGCCCTGCGGCCTGTCACGCCTTGGCCTGCCCGTCGGCCTGCAGATTGCTTCGGCACACTACAAGGACGCGCTGGTGCTGCGCGCCGCCGCCGCCTTCGCCAACGCCCATCCCCTGAAATTTCCTGCCCTTCCGGAGACCAGATAAATGACCGCCGATCTTGCGATGATGCCGGCCCACGAGCTTGTGAAACTCTTCAAGGCCCGCAAAGCCTCGCCGGTCGAGGCGACCAAGGCGGCGCTGGCCCGCGTCGACGCCTTCAACGGCCAGCTCAACGCTTTCCAGCATCTCGACCCCGACTCGGCGATGCGCCAGGCGCGCGCGTCTGAGAAGCGCTGGAAAAAGGGCGGCAAGCGCTTGTCCGACATCGACGGCGTGCCGCTCACCATCAAGGACATGGTGCTGACCAAGGGCATGCCGACACGCATGGGCAGCCTCGCCACCGATCCCGACGGTCCCTTCAACGTCGACGCGCCGGTGGCGCAGCGCCTGCGCGAGGCCGGCACGGTGCTGCTCGGCAAGACGACCTCGCCGGAATATGGCTGGAAGGGCGTGACCGATTCGGGCCTCTACGGCACCACGCACAATCCGTGGAAGATCGACCGCACGCCGGGCGGCTCCTCGGGCGGCGGCACGGCGGCCGAGGCGGTCGGCATGGGCAACCTCGCCATCGGCACCGACGGCGCGGGCTCGGTCCGCATCCCCTGCTCCTTCTCCGGCATCTTTGGCCTGAAGCCCACGCAGGCGCGCGTGCCGCTGTGGCCCGTCTCGGCGCAGGGCACGCTGTCGCATATCGGACCGATGACGCGCACCGTGCGCGATGCGGCGATGATGATGAACGTCATCGCCCGGCCCGACCCGCGCGATCCCTACGGCCGTCCCGACGATGCCGAGGATTATCTCAAGGGCTTCGAGAAGGGCGTGAAAGGCCTGCGCATCGCCTACTCGCCCACCCTCGGCTTTGTCGAACGCGACAAGATCGACCGCGACGTCGCGGTGGCGGTCGAGCAGGCGGTCAAGGTGTTCAAGACCCTGGGCGCCAAGATCGTCGAGGACTCGCCCGACTTCATGGGCCTCGATCCGCGCAAGGTGCTGAACGCGCACTGGCAATCGAACGTCGCCATCCTGGTGAAGAACTTCAGCGAGGAGAAGCGCGCGATGATGGACCCCGGCCTGCTGAAGGCGGCCGAGCACGGTGCCCATCTCGGCCAGGAGGCGGTCGTGACCGCAATCCACCAGCGCCAGACGATCGGCGTGATCATGAACCAGTTCATGGCCAGGTATGACCTGCTGCTGACCCCGACCATGCCGATGACGGCTTTCGCGGTGAACGAGAACGCGGCGTGGGGCGGCGACGGCGTCGACATCGGCTGGACGCCCTTCACGCTCACCTTCAACCTGACCCGCCAGCCGGCGGCGACCATCCCCTGCGGCCTCGACCGCGAGGGCATGCCGATCGGGCTGCAGATCGTCGGCGGCCACGCGCGCGACGCCCTGGTCCTGCGCGCCGCCGCCGCCTACGAGCGCGTCCGCCCGATCCCCGCGCCGCCGATGGCGCACCAGATCTGACGAAGAGGTATGGACCGGCTGCTGATCTTCGATTGCGACGGTGTGCTCGTCGACAGCGAGTTCCTCGAACACACGGTCGACGCCGAGATGCTCGCGGCCCATGGGTATGAACGTACGATGGAGGATCTCCTAGGCCGGTTCGTCGGCATCTCACGCAAGGACATGTATGCCACCATATTCGGCGAACTCGGCCGCCCGGTTCCCGAAGGCCTTCTGGAAAGCCGGGAGCGTATCGTCTGGGCACGCTGCGCGCGCGACCTCCGCGTCGTCACCGGCCTGAGCGCCGCGCTCGATGCTCTATCCGCCCTGCCCAAATGCGTCGCGTCCTCCAGCACACCGGACAAACTCCGGATGAAGCTTGAGATCACCGGACTTACGCCGTGGTTCGCACCGCACATCTTCAGCACCGAGCTCGTGCAACGCGGCAAGCCCGCGCCCGACATCTACCTGCATGCCGCGCGGGCGGTGGGTGTGCCGCCCGAAGCCTGCACCGTTATCGAGGATTCCCCTCACGGCCTCGGCGGCGCGCGCGCCGCGGGGATGCGCGCCATTGGCTTTACGGGCGGCGCGCATGCGACAGCGTCGCTTCGCGCGCAACTCGTCGACGCGGGAGCCAGCGCCATCGCCCACTCGATGGATGAGCTATCCTCGCTGTTGTTGGCCGGCCAACACTGAACGCGATGAAGCTCAGCCGCCAGACGCGCCTCTACATCGCGCTTGGCGTGGCTCAGGTCGCGGCGCTGGCCGTGCTGGCGTGGTTCG
>JABMNB010000721.1 GCA_013205335.1 Rhodospirillales bacterium | reverse complement strand
TGCTGCCCGTCGCGACACCTCCCAGAGCCTTTGCGACCATCAAGACGTTCACGTCCGCACCTTCGAGCCGGCCGCCCGGTCGCGGGCTTCGACCCGCTCAGCCACCCAGCCGTCGACCTCGCTCGCCAGCCAACCGACGGTGCGCACGCCCAGCCGCACCGGCTTGGGGAAGGTGCCGCGCGTCATCGCGTCGTAGATGGTGCTTCGCGACAAACCAGTGTGCTGCCGGACTGCCGGAAGCCTCAAGATTGTATTAGCCATGCTCGACTCTCCTAGCGGCGCGTCGGGCGCCGCAGGACAGCTAGGGCACGGGTAGTGGGCACAAATAATCGGACGAATTACGAACCACGAAGATTGTGGGCACAAAAAATAGGCCGATTTACGAACCACGCTTCGCGGGTTTGGGCTTGATGACTTTCGCGGCAGATGGCGTGCGCGCCAGCATCGGGCCGGCTGGACCCAGTGACGCCTCTATCCGCGCCAGCGTCGCGCCGAATGGATCCAGTGACGCCTCCAGCCGCACCAGCGGCGTGCCGACTGGATCGCTCGCGCTGATCGTGAGCCGGCGAAAGGGTTTCGCAAGGTGTGCGGCGGGGTCCGCGCGAACGCTTGGATCCAAGCGGCCGAAGGCGTTTTTTATCGATCTCGGAGTTGCCAGCCGCTTATAGCGGCGCGGCAGGGAACCACTAAGGCGGCCGGCCAAGCGCTCAAACGCCTGCGCCTGCGACCCCGCGCCTTGCGCCTTGCGGACCGAAATAACGAATTGTGCTTGCTGATGCCGCTCGACTGCCTCGGCCGCGAAAGGAACGGCAAGCGAGCCTCCAGCCTTGAGAAACTCTCGCCGTTCGTGGGTGCGGATTTGGTCGCTCATGCCGGCCAGCGGCCGGCCCCGCTTGGGCTTGATATGCCCTGCGAGGACCGCGGTAAGCAGAGCCGCCCAAGGCGCTGCGCCGGCCAAATCGCGGCCGATATCCGCGGGTAACGGAATGCCGTGGTCTTTGAAAAGATTCGTGATGAATTTGATTAAGCTTGCGTCATCGGCCGCTCCCGCCGCCGGCAAAGCCTGGACCGAGAGTGTCTTCGCCCGCCGTGCCATCGCCCTACCTCACTCAGGATCGCGGATATCGAGCGCTGGCAGGCTCTTCACGATGCGCTGCGTTTCGAGGCTCACCGTGATCACCCGACAGAACAGCTTGAACGGATAGGCCGGATCGCCCGCTGTCTCGACGGCGTAGCGGTTGGCATCGTTGACGATGCCGCTCGCCACTTCCGTCCGCACGGCCTGACGTTCCATCACCCATTCCAGCGCCGGCTTGCCGTTCACAACGTAGCCGTAGGCTTCCAACGGAATGTTGGTCATGGTGATGCGCGGATTGTAGATCACCGTTGTCTTGTCGATGGCGCCGCGCTTGCCGGCGTATTTCATTTTCTCGACGCGATAGTAGGCCGCCGGATCGGCGATGGCAGCCAGCCGCAAGTCGCCTTCCGCCACCGTGACCGGATACGGTTCCGCCGTCTCATAGCCGACATGCAGATCGCCCAGCAGGCGCCCCGCAGCGACGAAGGCCCTGAAATCCTCGACGCGCTTTGGCGTCGGAAGACGGGGAAGCTGCTTGCTCAGATTGTCGGCGTAGCGGGTCCTGTAATCGTTGGAATGAAGCAGCCCATAGACATAATAGAAAAGGTCATTCTTGCTGATCGGCTCGCCCGTGTAGGCTTTCTCGAATGCCGCCAGCCCTTCGTCGGTGATGGCGTCGCGGCGCGTGAGCCTCGCACCTCGCTGCTGCTCGCCAAACAGCCCCCCCCCGGCGTCGTTCAACTCGTACAGCCAGCGCGGAAAGCACTGTGAGCCGCCAACGTCCACCATATGGAGACAGGGCACGACATCGGTCATCAATACGCTGAATGGAACCTTCTCGCCCTTTCCAGAGAGGCAGATGACCAGATTCTGGGTCTTGGCATCGGGAAACAAACGCGGAATCCGGTAAACCCTCTCATTGAGCTGCCGGTCGAAGTAGAGCCATTGCTTAGTGAAGGGGCGGTAGGACATTTGCGCGGCACGTTCGGCGTGGAAGTCGATCTTTCGCTGCCGGCCCAGATATTCCTTCAATGCGTGAGTCCAGCTAATCCGCGTCGTATCGCCGGTCACGAAAGCATCGATGAAGGCCTCCTTAGCCTCGCCACTTTCGGACACAGGAGCGGCCTTCGCGAAGCGCTCCCTCTCGCTTTCGTACACTCCAATCGTCGCCCGCATGTTGGATAGCATCGCCTCGCGACTGGAGTTGATGCACCAGGCATCGCGTTGAGTTTTCAGGCCCGCAGAATAGTCGCCGAATAGCGTCCGCGCTTCATCGCCACCCTTGTCGCCAATGGCCAGGAATGTCTCAAACTTTTCGTCACGCTGTTTGAGCCAATCGCCATGAGCGTCCGGTGCGATGTTCCGCCAACCGCTTATGCCCGATATGCCGCCGATGCTGCCGAAGTGCTCTACTCGCGCCAGCTTTTCCTCGCGGGTCAGATAGTCGCCGATGTCGTGGAACAGGATCGTGCCCCGCTCTTCCGACGCCGGATTGCAGACCATGATCGAGATTGCCACCGGCTGCCGGCTGCCCTGGCCGAAGACTTTGCCACCTTCGCGGCGGGACTGCTCTCCACTCGTCCGTTGATTACCCCGTAAATGAAACACGTGCAGGCTTGTGAACTCTTCGGCGAGGCACTTGCGCATCCCGTCCATCGAATTGCCGTCCAGCCAGCCGGCGTCGGATACGTAGGCCATCACGCCGCCGGTTTCGCTTAACCGGTCGCTACCCCACCGGATGGCGCGGATATAGCTGTTGTAGAGTGCGTTCTTATTCGTCGCGTCAGACCGCGCCGTATACGTCTCCCGAATGCGCTGGTCGAGATGTGGATAGGCGACGTTCGCCGCGTTGTCGTTCGCGCTACGCTGTCCCACCGAATAGGGCGGGTTGCCAAGGATCACCTTGATCGGCAGCCGCTTCTGCCGGGCGCGGCGCGTTGAATTGTCCGCCAGCATTCCCGAGACGAGGTCTTCCTTTTCGTACATCTGGAAAGTGTCGGTCAGGCAGATGCCGGGAAACGCCTCGTAATCTCCACCCGCAAGGTCGTGATAGGTAGCCTCGATATTGATGGCCGCGATGTAATAGGCCAGCAGCACGATCTCGTTTGCGTGGATTTCCTCGCGGTACTTTCGGGCGAGTTGCGCTTTGTCTATCAGGCCAGAT
>JABMNB010000720.1 GCA_013205335.1 Rhodospirillales bacterium | reverse complement strand
GCGCCGGCGTCATGGGCGCGACCGAGACTTCCGGAACCGGGCTGTCTGCGGCGACATAGTTGAAGGCCGAACAGCCGGACAAGGCGACCATCAAGGCGGCCATCAAGGCGACCCAGGCGATGGCGCGCGCCACGATCATCGCGTCGCCGGTTTCCGTCGGGTCGGCCCTGGCTTGGGTGCAGGCCGAGATGACGCCTCGAGCGCAGCATCGATCTTGTGCATCAGGTCCGCCTTGAGACGGGGCATGACCCCCGGCGCCAGCACGAGGTGCTGCATGACATTGGCCTGCATGATGCTGGCCATGCCATGCAGCGTCGACCAGATGAACAGCGCGTCCAGATCGGCCTTCGCGTAGTGCGTCGGCAGGTCACCGTACTTCGCCCGCTGGCTGTTGCGCAGAATGTCGAAGGCGTGCACCGCATACTTCACCAGTTCCGGATGCCGTGCGGGTTCCGGCCAAGGCGTGCCGAACATCAGCCGGTACTCCAGGGGCTTCTGCGCCGCATATGCAAGGTATGCGCTGCCCATGTCTTCGTGATCGCCGTTTCCATCCGAAGATTTCCGGCGGTCGAGGTGCTCGGCGAAGTCCACGAAACAGCGGCGCATGATTTCGGCCAGCAGGTGATCGCGGCTCTCGAAGTGCCGATAGGGCGCCTGATGCGAGATGCCCAGTTTGCGTGCGACGTCGCGCATGCTCAGGGCCTCGATGCCCTGTTCCGCAATTACTTCACGCGCGGCCCGGACACAGGCTTCCTTCAGATCGAACGATTTTTTTCTGCCTGTCACCATGTCGCCCGAGCCGCGAAATCGCCCTTCCTGTGAACCGACGTTCAAATCATGCCGCATGATGCTTGGTCATTCCGCGCATAACCATGGCCATGATGCGGATTCGTCCCCACCGCGGCGTCATCGCGAGACCATACCCCAGCACCTTGGCCAGCAGGCCGGGCCGAACCGTTCCGCGCCTGCCCAAGACGTTCAGGCTTTCAGCCGCCACGACATCGGGGCTTTCCGCCCGCCCCATGATGAGCCCGGCGCGTGCCGCGAACCCCGTGGCGACAGGACCGGGCGCCACGGCCAGAACGTCGATCCCGCGGTCGGCCCACTCGGCCCGGAGACCTTCGGCGAGCGTCTGAATGTAGGACTTGGTCGCGGCGTAGTGGGCCGAGCGTGGCACGCCCTGGAAGGCCACGATCGAGCTCAGCAGGATCAGGCCACCCCGCCCCCGCGACGCGAAGCGTTGGCCGAAGCCCCAACTCAGCGCAGTCGGCGCGCCACAGTTGACCCGCAGCATGCCGAGTTCCTCGCCGATGTCGCCCTCGAGAAAGCGCCCGGCCGTGCCGAAACCGGCGGAGCACACCACCAACCCTACGTCATGGTGCGCCGTGCGCTCCAGCACCTCGGCCACACCCTCGGCGGTAGACAGATCCGCGGCCAGCACTTCGCATCGCGTTCCATGGGCCTGTGTCAGATTGGCCGCCAGGACATCGAGCAACTGTGACCGCCTTGCCACGAGCACGAGGTGGAATCCCTGCTGTGCGAGGGCACCGGCAAAGCTCTTGCCGATACCTTCCGAAGCACCCGTCACCACCGCCCATGGACCGTACCGGACTTCGAGCGGTTCGCGTCGGTCGATCATGGAATTCACCCCCGTGGAGTTGACGCCGTCTACAGTCTAGTCAATGATAGTTGACGGCGTCAACAAAAGAGATGCGCATGAATTCCTCCAACCTCACGCTCCTCGATGCAGCCCGGTATGTATCGCGAGATTTCATTGCGGAGTTCGCCCGCCGCCATCGCGCACTCGTGATCTATGCGGGCCTGATGGTCGGCCTGATGGTGCCCACCCTGGTCCTCATGGCCTTCGACGAGCGCACGACGCGGGAGGTCGGCGTCTGGGCCAAGCCGCTGAAGTTCATGGCCTCCACCGCGCTGTTCTCGCTGTCCACGGCATGGTTCATGGACCTCCTGCCCGAGTCCGTCCGGACCTCGCATGCGAACCGGGCAATGACATGGACGGTGATCCTGACGTCGGCGTTCGAGGTGGCCTATATCAGCATCCAGGGCGCACTCGGCGCGCCGTCCCACTACAACGTCGCCGACGCTTTTCATGCCGCGATGTTCAGCCTGATGGCAGTGGCGGCTGTCATGCTGACCGGCACACAGGCATTCCTGGCGTGGCAGATCTTCGTCCACGGCGTGCAACGCCCGCGGCCGGTGGCGACCCAGGCCGTCATCGTCGGGCTGGTCCTCACCTTTGTGCTGGCGACGGCCAGCGGCTTCATGCTGGGCGCCAGCCAGCCGCCGGCCGGCGTCGGCCTGCCGGTCGTCGGCTGGCACGCGACAGGAGGAGATATAAGGCCCGCGCATTTTCTTGGCGTGCATGCCCAGCAGTTCATCCCTCTGGCGGGCTTCCTGCTTCAGCGTTTCGCGGGACACGCGGCCGGCCTCTGGCTCGCCGCGTTCGTCACAGCCTATTCGGCGGCGTGGCTCATGCTGGCGGTGGCCGGCCTGCAATCGTAGCCTGCCGCTCTCGGCACTGAAGACGTGAAAAGATGCGCGCTACCCTCCGCAAGGCGAAATCCTGGAACGCCCAGCGGTCGCGGCATCCGTGCTAAGAGGAGCTCAACAGCAACAGCCTCGACAGGGAAGACACGCCAATGTCCGACGCCGTAATTCGCTCCACAGAGGGGCGCATCGGAATCCTCACGATCAACAATCCGCCGGTGAATGCGCTGGCGGCCGCCGTCCGCACCGGCATCAAGGAGGGCGTCGAGGCCTTCGCCAAGGATTCGAACATCGATGCCATCGTGCTGATCGGCGGCGGCCGCACCTTCATCGCCGGCGCCGATATCCGCGAGTTCGGCAAGCCGCCGTCGGGCGCCAACCTGAACGACGTCATCGCCACCATGGAGAACTCGCCCAAGCTGATCGTGGCGGCGCTGCACGGCACGCCGCTGGGCGGCGGCCTCGAGACGGCGCTGGGCGCCCACTACCGTGTCTCTCTGCCGACGACGCGCATGGGCCTGCCGGAAGTGCATCTCGGCCTGCTGCCGGGCGCCGGCGGCACCCAGCGCCTGCCGCGCCTCACCGGGGCCAAGTACGCGCTCGACGCCATCCTGTCGGGTCGACACATCCCGGCCGCCGAGGCCAAGAGCAAGGGCATCGTCGATGCGATCGTCGAGGGCGACCTGCTGAAGGGCGCCATCGCGCACGCCGAGATGCTGCTGGCGCAGAAGGCACCGCTGCGCCGCGTCCGCGACCTCAGCGTGACGCTGGAATCCCCCGAGCTGTTCGCCGAGACCGAGAAGTCGATTGCCCGCAAGGCGCGCGGCTTCAAGGCGCCGTGGAACATCATCAAGTGCGTGCAGGCCGCCGTCGAGCTGCCGTTCGACGAGGGCATGAAGCGCGAGCGCGAGCTGTTCGGCGAGCTGCTGACCTCGCAGGAATCGGCGGCACAGCGCTATTACTTCTTCGCCGAACGCGAGGCCGCCAAGGTGCTGGACGTGCCGGCCGACACGCCGCAGCGCGAGATCAAGACCGGCGGCATCATCGGCGCCGGCACGATGGGCGGCGGCATCGCCATGAACTTCGCCAATGCCGGCGTCCCCGTCACCATGCTCGAGACCAGCCAGGAAGCGCTCGACCGCGGCCTCAAGACGATCCGCACCAACTACGAGAACACCGCCAGGCGCGGCGGCATGAAGGCCGAGGACGTCGACAAGCGCATGGCGCTGATCACCCCGACCCTCGCCTACAACGCCCTCAAGGATGCCGACGTCATCATCGAGGCGGTGTTCGAAACGATGGAAGTGAAGGAAACCGTCTTCAAGAAGCTCGACGAGGTCGCCAAGCCCGGCGCCATCCTGGCCACCAACACCTCCGGCCTCGACGTCAACCAGATCGCCACCTACACGCAGCGTCCCGGCGACGTGATCGGCATGCACTTCTTCTCGCCGGCCAACGTCATGAAGCTGCTGGAGAACGTGCGCGGCAAGGCGACCGAGAAGGACGTCATCGCTACGGTAATGTCGTTCTCAAAGAAGATCGGCAAGATCCCGGTCCTCGTCGGCGTCTGCGAGGGCTTCGTCGGCAACCGCATGCTGCGCATGCGCGGCATCCAGTCGGCCTACATGATGGAGGAAGGCGCCCTTCCCCAGCAGATCGACAAGGTGGTCTACGACTACGGCTTCCCGATGGGTCCCTTCGCCATGAGCGACCTCGCCGGCAACGACGTCGGCTGGCGTATACGCCAGGGCAAGAATGAGAAGGAAAAGCGCAACGTGCGCTACACCGGCTACGTCGCCGACGCGATTTGCGAACTCGGCCGCTTCGGCCAGAAGACCGGCGCGGGCTACTACAAGTACAATCTGCCCGACCGCACGCCGATCCCCGATCCCGAGGTCGAGAAGATCATCGAGGAGACATCGAAGAAGCTCGGCATCACGCGCCGCGCCATCTCCGACCAGGAGATCCTGGAGCGCGCGCTCTATCCGATGGTCAACGAG
>JABMNB010000719.1 GCA_013205335.1 Rhodospirillales bacterium | reverse complement strand
TCCGCGCCGTGTCGGATTACGCATTACAATTCCTCCCTGATCCGCGGGCCTTCCCGACCCTGATCTTGTGGTGGCACACTAATGCAGGAGGTGTGAAGGCGGCAAGCGGTGTGCTTCAGCGCGATTATCGCGGCATGGAACAGCGTCACATCTCGAGGCACCGCCGTTGATGCGCGTCACGCGACGATCCCCGACCTGTCGACCTCGCCGATGGATGCGCGCGTCGGTCCTGCTTTGGGTCGTTTCTGGAATGTCGGTTGCCGCATGAATTGCCGCCCCGCCCTTTGACAACGGCTCAAGGCGACGGTCGAGTACACGCCAACGTTCCATATTGGTGGCACTGATCGGCGATCACTTCACCCGAACCAAGAGGTCGCGAATGCCTGGCCCTCCCTTCAAGGTCGAATCAATTGATCTCGGCGACGCAACGCCGCCGCGCGAGCCGTCGGAACAAGGAACACGGCTGATCGCGCGACCGCTGGTCTATAACGAACGCAAGGCGGCGTGATGATGTTCTGGATCGCCTGCGCAGCAGGCGTTGCGACTGCCTATCTGCTGGGGTCGACACCCACCGGCTATCTTGCGGGGAAACTGCTCAAGGGCATCGACATCCGCGCGCATGGCTCCGGCTCGACGGGCGCGACGAACGTCCTGCGCACGCTGGGAAAATGGCCCGCGCTGGCAGTGCTTCTCGTCGACGTGCTGAAGGGCGTGGCGGCGATCGTGCTGGCCCGCTTGTTCTATGCGTGGCTGCTCGACGGGATGCAGGCGCCGCAGGAGTGGGTGCCATGGGCGGTCTGCCTGTGCGGGCTCGCGGTGCTGCTGGGGCACAGCCGGTCGATCTGGCTGGGATTCACCGGCGGCAAATCGGCGGCGACGGGGCTCGGCGTCCTGCTCGCATTGTCGTGGCCGGTCGGCGTGGCTGCGGCGGCGGTCTTCGCCGTCGTGCTGGCCGTCGCCCGGATCGTGTCCCTCGGCTCGATGCTGGCGGCATTGACCGCCATCGCCATCGTTCACATCCTGCCGGCGCCGCAGCCCTATCGCCTGCTGATAATCGCCGGCGGCCTCTATGTGATCGCGCTCCATCGCGCCAACATCGGGCGGCTGGTGTCGGGCACGGAGCCGAAGGTGGGGCGCCGCAGCACCTGACCTACGGTGCGGTGACCAGCCTGTACTGCCTCTGGAAGAACGCCGAGTGCAGGCCGCCGTCGGGCGGGCGGGCGGAGATGTGCTGCGTCACCTGGGCATTCTCCGACCCGTTGCCGGCGACCATCAGCATGACGTGGTTCACCGGGATGGTCCGGAGCGTTCCGCGCCTCAGCAGTTCGTCGAAGACCTCTTCGGGCCGGCCCTCGGGAACGTCGATCCAGTATCTGAGCGCCTTGAGCATGCTCTGGGTCCCGGCGTCCTGCGTGCGGTAGTCGCCGTCGACATAGTGCGTGCCCAGGGTCTCGATCCGCGCGATGCAGATCGGCTCGCCGCCGGCCGCCGGATCCTCCAGGCTGTGGTCGGTATGCAGCCCGTGCGGCTCGGGAAAGACGAACCGGCCGTAGGCGTAATGTTCCTTGCGATAGCGCGCCGCAGGAACCAGCACGCCCATCATCGCGTCGACGTCCTCGTTGTAGAGCCGGACATACTCCGCCATGGCATCGCCCGCGCCGCCGGCCAGACGCTGCTCCCAGCTGTCGTCGACATTCACCGTCACGACCTCGTCGAACTGCCGGGCGCGCTCGAAGACCTCCTTCGCCACGTCGTCACGGAAGCGGGCGATCGCCATCGGCAGCTTCGTGTGCGCCTCGCGATCGTTGAAGTTCTGGTGCAGGCGTTCGAGCAGCGACCATTGCGCGTCGGAGAAGGCCGCCGGCTCCAGCAACTCCAGCCGGGACGACAGGCTCGTCCAGGCCTCGCGAAGGGACTTCGTCATTCCTGCAACCTAGCACCTGCAGCCATGCAGATTGACAAAAAGCGGCAAGGGATCACGCTGAAACGCAATACGGGGGAGAGGATCATGACGACCACCGTCTATTTCGCCACGAACAGGATCGCGAACCATCCGGCCGACCGGCCGGAGAACTACTCATTCAGCATGGTCGCTCCCGACAATCCGCTGCAGGTCACCTACGGAACGGCTTTCGTCGACAGCGCCGGGCTGACCGCCGACACGGTGGGCGCCATCCGCTCGATCCACGACCTGCAGAAGGGCGGCTTCAGCCAGACGGCGATCGACGACCTGGCCGAGGGCGGGCGCAACATCCTCGTCTTCATCCACGGCTTCTCCAACAGCTTCGAGAATGCGCTGACGCGCGCCGCCTTCAACCGCGAATGGCTCGCCGACTCCGGCGTGAGCGAGGCGGACACCACCGTCGTCACCTTCAGCTGGCCCTCGCGCGGCCAGTTGCTGACGATCCCCTTCCCGACCCTGCCCTACCGCTCGGACCAGCGGATGGCCGGCGGCTCGGGCCTGCCGCTGATGCGCTTCTTCGCCAACCTGCTGCCCATCCTCGAGAAGGCGCGCGCGAACGGACGGCGGACCTTCCTGCTGGCCCACAGCATGGGCAACCTCGCGCTTCAGGCGGCGGTGCAGGCCTGGTTCGCCAACGGCAACGGTGATGCCGACATGTTCGACGAGATCTTCCTGGCCGCGCCGGACATCGTCGACGACGCCTTCGATCAGGCGATGACCAACAGCCTGGCGCCGCTGTCGCGGCTGGGCCGGCGCATCACCATCCTGCACAACCGGCGCGACCAGGTGCTCGACAAGCTCAGCGAGACACTGAACTTCTGCCGGCGCCTCGGCCAGGACGGGCCGCGCGGCGGCGGCGACGCCCTCCTGTTCCCGCCCGCCACCTACCGCAGGATCGATTGCAGCGGCTTCACCGACTACGACGACGGCTTCTCCGGCTCGCACCAGTATTACCGCCGCTCCGAGGGCGTTCGCACGGAGATCGCGGCGCTGATGGGGGCTTAGGGCACTTCCACCTCATCCTGAGAGGCTGGCCGGAAATGAATT
>JABMNB010000718.1 GCA_013205335.1 Rhodospirillales bacterium | reverse complement strand
GCTGATCGCCGACGAGCCGACGACGGCGCTCGACGTCACGATCCAGGCGCAAATACTCGACCTGATGCGCGGCCTGCGCCGCGACACCGGCACCGCCATCATCCTGATCACCCACGATCTGGGCGTCGTGGCGGAAATGGCCGACGACGTGGCCGTGATGTACGCCGGCCAGATCGTCGAACACGCCGCCGTGCGAGATCTCTTCGCGCGGCCCGAGCATCCCTATACGGTGGGCCTGCTGGGCTCGATCCCGCGCCTCGACGACAAGCGCGAGCGCCTGCCCTCGATCGAGGGCCGTGTGCCCGACATGACCCGGCCGCCTCCCGGTTGCCGCTTCGCCGCCCGTTGCCCCTTCGCCGAGCCGGAATGCGTCGCCGCGCCGCCGCCGCTGGTCGAAGTGGCGCCAGGACACCTCACGCGCTGCCGACGCGCCCCGCTCTCGCAGGTCGCGGAATGAGCGGTCCTTTGCTCGAAGTCCAAGGACTCACCAAGCATTTCCCGGTGAGGCGCGGCGCCTTCGGCCTCGTCTCCGGCCATGTCCGCGCCGTCGACGGTGTCGACTTTCATGTCGACGCCGGCGAAACGCTGGCCATCGTGGGTGAGTCGGGCTGCGGCAAGTCGACCGCCGGCCGCCTCGTGCTGCGCCTGCTCGAACCGACGGGCGGCGGCGTGCGCTTCGAGGGCGTCGATCTTCTCGGCCTCTCGGACTCGCAGATGCGCGCGCAGCGACGGCTGATGCAGGTGATCTTCCAGGATCCCTATGCCTCGCTCAATCCCCGCATGACCATCGGCGCCATGCTGGGCGAGCCGTTGATGCTGCATGGGCTTGCCACTTCGGAAGCGGCACGGCGCACGCGCGTCGGCGAGCTGCTCGAATTGGTTGGCTTGCGGCCCGAGCATGCCCGTCGCTACCCGCACGAGTTCTCCGGCGGCCAGCGCCAGCGGCTGGCGATTGCCCGCGCGCTTGCCGTCGAGCCGAAGCTCATCGTGGCCGACGAGCCCGTTTCGGCGCTCGACGTCTCGATCCAGGCGCAGGTCATCAATCTCATGCGCTCCCTGCAGGCGCGCTTTGGTCTGGCCTATGTCTTCATCAGCCACGATCTCGCGGTCGTGAAGCACATCGCCGACCGCGTCGCGGTAATGTATCTCGGCAAGATCGTGGAGACCGCGACGACCGACGACCTGTTCCGAAACCCGCGCCACCCCTACACGCGCGCGCTGCTGTCCGCCGTGCCACAACCCGATCCGACGGTCGTGCGCGAGCGCGCACTGCTGGACGGCGACATTCCAAGCGCAATGAATCCGCCGCCGGGCTGCCGCTTTCATACGCGCTGCCGTTACGCCCGAGAGTCCTGCAGGATCGACGTCCCGGTATTGACCGACGACGGCGCCGGACACGCCACGGCCTGCCCGTGGTGGCCCCAACTTCCGCCCGCGCCCCCGCTTGCCGAGGGAACGGGCAGCAGACAAGACCGGATACGGCTTGCCCGCCTTCAGGCGGCGTTCGTCACTGATCACACGGAGGCAACATGAAGAAGTCGTTTCATCGGCTGGCGCTCGCCGCCACGTTTGCGGGCCTGGCCCTCTCCAGCGCCGCTGCCCAGAGCAACCTGCGCGTGGGCCTCGCCGAGGATCCCGACGTGCTCGATCCGACGCTGGCCCGCACCTATGTCGGCCGCATCGTCTTCGCCTCGATCTGCGACAAGCTGTTCGACATCGACGAGAAGCTGGCGATCGTCCCGCAGCTCGCGCTCAGCCACGAGACCTCGGCCGACGGCAAGGAAGTCACCATCAAGCTGCGACCCGGCGTAAAATTCCACGACGGCGAAATGCTCGACGCGGCGGCGGCCAAGTACAGCCTCGATCGCCATCTCACCATGAAGGGCTCGTTCCGCAGGCCCGAGCTGGGTTCGGTCGACAAGGTCGAGATCGTCGATCCGCTGACCATCAGGCTCGTCCTCAAGGAGCCGTTCTCGCCGCTGCTGGCGCAGCTTACCGATCGCGCCGGCATGATGGTCTCGCCCAAGGCCGCGGAGGCCGCGGGCGACAAGTTCGGCCTGAAGCCCGTCTGCGCCGGCCCCTTCAAATTCGTCGAGCGTGTCCAGCAGGACCGCATTATCGTCGAGAAGTTCGCCGACTATTGGAACAAGGACAACATCTTCATCGACAAGATCACCTACCTGCCGATCACCGACTCGACCGTGCGTCTCGCCAACCTGCGCTCCGGCAGCCTCGACATGATCGAGCGCGTGCTGGCGACCGACATCAAGACGGTGCGCGACAACCCGAAGCTCAAGCTGGTGACGGCCGTCGAGCTCGGCTACCAGGGCCTCACCATCAACCTGTCCAACGGTCCGAAAGCCGATACGCCGCTGGCCAAGGATGCCCGCGTCCGACAGGCTTTCGAGCTGTCTATCGACCGCGACGCGCTGAACCAGGTCGTCTTCAATGGCGAGTTCGTCGTCGGAAACCAGTGGATCAACCCGAGCAACCCGTATTACCAGCAGGCTTTTCCCGTACCGAAGCGGGACATCGTCAAGGCGAAGGCGCTGCTCAAGGAAGCAGGCGTCACCGGGCGCATGTCGCTCGACTTCATGGTGCCCAACAACCCCGAGACCCGGCAGGTCGCCGAGGTGCTGCAGTCGATGGTCGCGGAGACCGGCTTCGACCTCAAGATCCGCGTCACGGAGTTCGCGACCTCGCTGAAGCAGTCCGAGAGCGGCGAGTATCAGCTCTACCTCATCGGTTGGTCGGGCCGCAGCGACCCCGACGGCAACTCCTACATCTTTCACGTCTGCGGCCAGCCGCAGAACAATTCCGGCTACTGCGACAAGGATGTCGACGCCTGGCACAACGAGGCGCGCATCAAGAGCGACCCTGCGGAGCGCAAGAAGATCTACGAGAAGATCACCGCCAAGTACCTGCCGGAAGGCTCGATCAAGTATCTCTATCATCGCCGCGTGCTGGTCGCGCTTTCCGACAAGGTCGACGGCTACAAGCAGATGCCGGACGGCCTCGTCCGCGTCGTCGGTGTGAAGCTGAAGTAAGACCTTGCTCGCCTTCCTCTCCCAGCGGCTGCTGCAGATCATCCCGACCCTGATCCTGGTGTCGATGTTGATCTTCGGCCTGCAGCAGCTGCTGCCGGGCGACCCGGCACTGATCATGGCGGGAGAGGAGCGCGACCCGAAGGTGCTCGAGGAGATCCGCGAGCAATATCGGCTGAACGAGCCGATCCCGGTCCAGTACTTCTACTGGATCAAGGGGGTGCTCTCCGGAAACCTGGGCGAGTCGATGCGGCTCAAGAGCTCGGTGTCGTCGCTGGTCGCCGAGAAGCTGCCGGTGACGCTGCAACTCGCCGCCATGGCGCTCATCGTGGCTCTCGGCATCGGCATCCCGGCCGGCATCATCTCGGCGGTAAAGAAGGATACCGCCTGGGACTATGGCGCCAACATCTTTGCCCTGTGGGGACTGAGCACGCCCAATTTCTGGCTGGGCATCCTGATGATCTTCCTGTTCTCGGTGACACTGGGTTGGTTGCCGGCCTCGGGCTACGTCCGGCTGGGCGAGGATTGGCGCGCCAGCCTCGCCACCACAGTGATGCCCGCGTTCGTGCTGGGCAACGCCATTGCGGCCGTCCTGATGCGGCATACCCGCAGCGCCATGCTGCAGGCGATGGGAACGGACTACGTGCGGACGGCCCGAGCCAAGGGCCTCTACGAGAGACGCGTCGTGCTGAAGCACGCGCTACGCAATGCCATGACGCCGGTCATCACGCTGGGCGCGCTCGAATTCGGTACGCTGTTGTCGGGAGCCGTGCTGACCGAGCAGATATTCACCATTCCGGGCTTCGGCAAGCTGATCGTCGATTCCGTCTTCAACCGGGATTACGCGGTCGTGCAGGGAGTGGTGCTGGTGACAGCCACGACCTACATCGTGCTGAACCTCCTGGCCGACGTGGCCTACGTGCTCGTCAATCCACGACTGCGGGGTTGACCGCGATGACTGTCGCCGCTGTCGCTCCGACCGTCCCAACCTCCGATGCCCGCGAGGAAAATCCGTGGGCGCGGGCCTGGCGGCGCCTGAAGCGGCGCAAGGGCGCCATGTTCGGGCTGGTGGTCGTCGTGATGTTCGTCCTGGTTGCGATTCTGGCGCCCCTGATCTCGCCTTACGATCCCATCGCCACGAGCTTCACGCAGGTGCGCAAGCCGCCCTCGTGGG
>JABMNB010000717.1 GCA_013205335.1 Rhodospirillales bacterium | reverse complement strand
GACCACACCGTGCGCGAGTACACCGTCGACGGCACGCTGCTGAACACCATCGGCGAGCCGGGCAAGCCCTCCGACACCGGCTTCCGCGTGGATCATTGTCCGGTCTGCCGCTCGGCCGGCCCTTTCAACATGGTGACTAACGTGGCACTCGGCCCGGAGGGCGACCTGTTCGTGGCCGACGGCTACGCCAACGCCCGCGTCCACAAATTCTCCGCCAAGGGCGAGCTGACCTGCTCGTGGGGCGCGCCGGGCAACGGCGAGGGTGAGTTCAACCTGCCGCACGGCATCGCGATCGACAGCGCCGGAACGGTCTATGTCGCCGATCGCGAGAACTCGCGTGTGCAGCTCTTCCGGCCCGACGGCACCTTCGTAAAGAGCTGGGACTGGACCAACCGGCCGAGCGATATCTTCATCGACGATCAGGATCGCATCTACATCGCCGAGATGGGCTTCCGGCCCGCCGAGTTGCCGGTTCACTACAGCAACTGGATGGTCGAGCCGCCGGCCGGGCACGATCCGATCACGCGCGTCAGCATCTGCGAGCCCGACGGTACGATCATCGAGCAGATCGGCGGCGCCGATCCCTTTCCGCCCGGCAATTTCATCGCGCCGCATGGGCTCTGCGTCGACTCGCGAGGCGACATCTATGTCGGCGAAGTGACCAAGGCCGCGCGCAAGATCTGGGCACCGCTGGCGCCGCGCTGCTTCCAGAAATTCCGGCGCGGCCCGCGCTAGCGCCGCCGGACCGAGGAGAGACCGTGGTTGGACTGGACAGACTGCATCACGTGGGCATCGTCACGGAGGACCTGGACGGCACGCGTGCCTTCTACATGGACGTGCTCGGCTTGCGCGAAGGGCCGCGCAACGCCTTCCGCAATCCCGGCTCCTGGCTCTATCTCGGCGACACGCCGATCGTGCACATCATCACCAATGTGCCGCGCCCCTCGGGCGTCACGGGCAAGTTCGATCATTTCTGCCTGAGCGCCGTCGACTACCAAGGATGGCTGGCGCGGCTCGGCGAGCGGCAGGTGCCTCACCAGACCGACGGCCAGCCGGGCGGCATCCGCCAGATCTTCTTCCAGGATCCCAACGGCGTCAGCATCGAGCTGAATTTCGCCGGCGACTGAGCGGCCGCCGATTACTGGAGCTGCGTGGAGATCGAGCGCGCCGCGCCCTGCAGGTGCTGGACGTAGGTTGAGACCTTCGGCTTGCGCAGGCGGGCACCCGGTCCCGTCACGGTGACGCAGCCGACCGCCTCGTTGCGGCGGTCGAAGACCGGGACGGCAATGCAGTACATGCCGGGCGAGCATTCGAGCTCGCCGGTGTAGTAGCCGTCTCCCCGGATATGCGACAGCGTCTTGCCGAGCGAAGCCAGCGTCGGAACGTTGCGCCAGCTCGGCCGCAGCGGCTTGCTTTCGTCGTACATCTTCTCGACGTCGGCCGGCTCGCGATAGGCGAGCAACAGCCGGCCGGGAATCATGCAGACCGGATCGAATGGCGTGTCGAGCGTCGTCCGCTTGTGCGCGGCCGTCGGCGGGTCGACGCGCTGGCGGTAATACATGTAGGTGCCTTCCATGACACCGACGTAGGTCGATTCGCCGAACTTGCCGGCGAGGTCGGTAACGATGGGGCGGGCGACGTCGCACAGCAGGTCGGAGCTGCGGGCATGCTCGGCGATGCGGTTGATGCGGTAACCGACGCGATAGGTGCCGCCGGTCGGGTGGCGATGGACGTAGCCCAGCGATTTCAGGACGGAGAGGAAACGCAGCGCCGTCGAACGGTCGAGCCCGGCGCGGCGGGCGATCTCGGCGAGTCCGATCGGTGCTTCAGCGCCGGAAACGCATTCCAGTACGTCGAAGGCGCGCGACACCGATCTGTTCTTGTACTGACCCGCCATTGCGGCCCCCTTCCGCAGGAGATTCCACAGGAACCCTACTGCAGGGGGGCCGGCCTAACAATTGGCGATAGCGGAACTCAGCCCTTGGGCTGCGGGATGATCCGCAGGTAGGGCTTCGGGGCCTTCCAGCCGTTGGGGTACTTGGCCTTGGCCTGCTCGTCGGAGACGGCCGGGACGATGATCACGTCCTCGCCGTTCTTCCAGTTCACCGGTGTCGCCACCTGGTGCTTGGCCGTGAGCTGGCAGCTCTCGAGGATGCGCAGCACCTCGTCGAAGTTGCGGCCGGTGCTCATCGGGTAGGTGAGCAT
>JABMNB010000716.1 GCA_013205335.1 Rhodospirillales bacterium | reverse complement strand
TCGGCGCCGTCATCACCACCAGCGTGCGCCGCATCAAGACCGCCATGGCGTCAGGCTGTCCCTACCAGCACGACTTCCGGAACGCCCACGCCCTGCTCGCGGCGGCATCGCGCTGACGAAACAGACAAGCATAGCCCCATCCTGGCCGCCCAAATGCCGCGTCAACCGATGCTGCCAGACGCTCGCCTGCAATCAGGCCAAGCTCGGTCTCAGCTTCCGACTTTTCATTCTCGCACTACACATCGGCAGCGCCCCGCCGACTTCAATGCACCTTTGAGAAATCCGGGCTAGCGACAGCCAGGCCAGATCGAAGGCGCTGAGGCGTCGGCTCGTGTTTCGTTCTGGGGGAGTCCCGATGTTCGCCGCTTTCGCGTCCTCGTCGCCGATCCTGGCCGGAGCCCTCGCCAGCCTTCTGGCGGGCCTCGCCACTGCCGTCGGCGCGCTGCCGATCCTCGTCATCCGAAAGCCCTCCGAGCAGGCGCAGGACGTCATGCTGGGCTTCGCCGCCGACGTGATGCTCGCGGCCTCGTTCTTTTCCCTGATCATTCCCGGCATGGAGGTCGCCCAGGAGCAGGCGGGGCGACCATGCTGGGTGCCGTCACTCTGGTGATCGCCGGCACATCCTGCTCGGGGCCGCCAGCCTCTGGCTGGTCCATCGCTACCTGCCGCCCGAGCATTTCGTGATGGGACGCCAGGGACCCGACGCGCCGCGCTTCCGGCGCATCTGGCTGTTCGTCATCGCCATCACCCTGCACAACTTCCCCGAAGGGCTGGCGGTCGGGGTGGGCTTCGGCGGCGACGATCTCGGCAAGGCCGTCGCGCTGGCGATCGGCATCGGCCTGCAGAAAATGCCGGAAGGGCTGGCCGTCGCCGTCACCGTCTCGCAAGCGCTGCTGCCGTGGCGGCTGGCCTATGCCGGCGGCGCGATGATCTTCGTCATCAGCGACGAGATCATCCCCGAAACTCACCGCCGTGGCTTCGAGACCCACGGCACGGTCGGCCTGATGATCGGCTTGGTGGTGATGATGTTCCTCGACGTCATGCTGGAGTGAGCGAAGAAAAAGCCTCCTCCGCCGGAGCAGAGGAGGCTCTTCCTTAGCCGTTCGCAGTGGCTTACAGCACGACCTCGAACAGGCCGGCGGCGCCCATGCCGCCGCCGATGCACATGGTCACGACGACGTTCTTGGCCTTGCGGCGACGGCCCTCGATGAGGGCGTGGCCGGTGCAGCGCGCGCCGGTCATGCCGAACGGATGGCCGATCGAGATCGAGCCGCCGTTGACGTTAAGCTTCTCGTTGGGGATGCCGAGCTTGTCGCGGCAGTAGAGCACCTGCACGGCGAACGCCTCGTTCAGCTCCCAGAGGTCGATGTCGTCCATCTTGAGGCCGAACCGCTTCAGCAGCTTCGGGATCGCGTAGACCGGGCCGATGCCCATTTCGTCGGGCTCGCAGCCGGCCACGACCAGGCCCTTGTAGATGCCGAGCGGCTTCAGGCCGCGCTTGGCGGCTTCGGCATCGCTCATGATGACCGCGGCCGAGGCGCCGTCGGAGAGCTGGCTGGCATTGCCGGCGGTGATCCACTTGTCAGGACCGGCGACCGGCTGCAGCTTGGACAGGCCCTCGAGCGTCGTCTCGGGACGGTTGCCCTCGTCCTTGGTGAGCTTCACCGTCTTGCGAGTGGTCTCGTTGGTGTTCTTGTCGGTGACCAGCATCGTGGTTTCCATCGGCACGATCTCGTCGTCGAACTTGCCGGCCTGCTGGCCCGCCGCGGTGCGCAACTGGCTCTGCAGCGAGTATTCGTCCTGCGCCTCGCGGCTGATCTTGTAGCGGGCCGCCACGGTGTCGGCGGTGGTGATCATGGCGTGGTAGATGCCGGGCACATGCTCCTGCACCCACGGGTTCACGAGGCGGTTCTTGTTGCCGCCCGGCGGGCCCTGGACCAGCGACACCGACTCGAGGCCGCCGGCGATCATCACCGGCACCTTGTCGACCAGCACGCGCTGGGCGGCCATCGAGATGGTCTGCAGGCCCGAGGAGCAGAAGCGGTTGACGGTCACGCCGGAGACGCTGACCGGGGCGCCGGCGCGCATCGCCGAGACGCGGGCGACGTTGGAGCCCGTGGTGCCTTCCGGCGCGGCGCAGCCCAGGATCACGTCCTCGACTTCGGCCAGGTCGACCTTGGCGCGCTCGGCGGCGTGCTTGATCACGTGCGCGCCCAGGTCGGCGCCGTGGGTGTCGTTGAAGATGCCGCGGAATGCCTTGCCGATCGGCGTGCGGGCGGTGGAGACGATTACTGCATCAGCCATTTTTCTTTCCTCCTCGATCGCCGCCCAGATGGCACGGCATTGACTTCCGATAATTGTCATCCCGAGGCCTATTGCCGAGGGACCTTTCGTCGTGACTCGGAAAGGTCCCTCGCTACGCTCGGGATGACATCGTGCGCAGGCTCAAACGCTAGAGAACTTCTTGCCTTCCTGCACCAGCTTCTTGAGAAGCGGCGCAGGCTCCCAGAAGGGGTCGCCGGACGCATCGCGATACTTCAGCAGCGCGTCGTGGATGGTCTTGAGGCCGACGACGTTGTCGGCCCACCACATCGGGCCGCCGCGATAGACCGGCCAGCCATAGCCATTCACCCAGATCACGTCGATATCGAGTGAGCGCTGGGCCATGCCTTCCTCGAGGATCTTCGCGCCCTCGTTGACCATCGGGTACAGGCAGCGTTCGAGGATCTCGGCGTCGTCGATCGGGCGGCGGTTGACCCCGCGCTCGGCGGCATAGTCGAGGATGATCTTCTCGGCGACGGGCGAAGGGGTGCGATTGCGC
>JABMNB010000715.1 GCA_013205335.1 Rhodospirillales bacterium | reverse complement strand
GGCGTGCCGCCGTTCGAATGGCGAGCCCTGTCGAGGCGCGCGATCGCCTCCTCGCCGGCGCGCGGCATGTCCTTGTGCGGCTGGCCCGGGGTCAGCAGCTCGGCCACGCGGTTGGCGGCGGAGCGGCCGAACACGACCAGCTCGAGCAGCGAGTTGGAACCCAGACGGTTGGCTCCATGGACGCCGACCGACGCCGCCTCGCCCAGGGCCATCAGGCCCGGCACGACCGTGTTGGGATTGCCGTCCTTCACGGTCATCACTTCGCAGTGATAGTTCGCCGGGATGCCGCCCATGTTGTAGTGGCAGGTCGGCAGGATCGGGATCGGCTGACGGGTGACGTCGACGCCGGCGAAGATGCGCGCGGTCTCGGCGATGCCCGGCAGGCGCTCGTGGATGATCTTCGGGTCGAGATGCTCGACGTGCAGCTCGATGTAATCCTTGTTGGGACCGCAGCCGCGGCCTTCGCGGATCTCGACGGTCATCGCCCGGCTGACGACGTCGCGCGAGGCGAGGTCCTTGGCCGTCGGCGCATAGCGCTCCATGAAGCGCTCGCCGCTGGAATTGGTAACATAGCCACCCTCGCCGCGGACGCCCTCGGTGATGAGACAGCCCGCGCCGAACACGCCGGTCGGATGGAACTGCACGAACTCCAGATCCTGCAGCGGCAGGCCGGCGCGCAGCACCATGGCGCTGCCGTCACCCGTGCAGGTGTGGGCCGATGTCGCCGTCTGGTAGACGCGGCCGTAGCCGCCGGTCGCCAGCACCACCTTGTGGGCGCGGAAGCGGTGGATGGTGCCGTCGTCGAGGTTCCACGCCATGACGCCGCGGCACACGCCCTCGTCCATGATCAGGTCGAGGGCGAAATACTCGATGAAGAACTCGGCGTGGTTCCTGAGCGACTGCTGGTAGAGCGTGTGCAGGATCGCGTGGCCGGTACGGTCGGCCGCCGCGCAGGTCCGCTGGGCGATGCCCTTGCCGTACTCCGTCGTCATGCCGCCGAACGGGCGCTGGTAGATCTTGCCCTCGGGCGTGCGGCTGAACGGCACGCCGTAGTGCTCGAGTTCGATGATCGCGGCGATGCCGTCGCGGCACATGTATTCGATCGAGTCCTGGTCACCCAGCCAGTCGGAACCCTTGACCGTGTCGTACATGTGCCAGCGCCAGTCGTCCGGGCCCATGTTGCCCAGCGCCGCCGAGATGCCGCCCTGCGCCGCCACGGTGTGGCTGCGGGTCGGGAACACCTTGGTGATACAGGCCGTCTTGAAGCCCTTGTTGGCCATGCCGAAAGTCGCGCGCAGGCCCGCGCCGCCGGCGCCGACCACGACCACGTCGTATTCGTGGTCGATCACCTTGTACGCGGTGTTGCCGATGTTGACCGTCCCTGCGACGGCGCCGTTGCTCTTGCCGCTGCTCGCCTCGGCCATGACTTAGCCTCCGAATCCAATACGCATGATGGCCACGACGGCAGCCAGTCCGAAGAACACCGCGGTGAACCTGACCGCCACGATCAACGCCAGCTTGATGCCGTCTTTGTGTACATAGTCCTCGATCACGACCTGGAGGCCGAGCTGGCCATGATGCAGCCCGATCACGATCGTCAGGATCAGCAGCACCATCACCACCGGCGAGCCGATCCAGACGCGCACCATGCCGTAATCGGCACCGCTCATCGTTACGAGCGAGATGGCGAACCAGATCACGAGCGGGATCAACGCGAGGGCGGTGAGACGCTGTGCCCACCAGTGATGCAGCCCGTCTTTGGCGGAGCCGAGACCGCGGGCGCGGTTGAGGGGGCTTCTGAGATCGCTGTTCATCGGTCGCTCCTCAGATCAGCCGCAGGCCGACGATCCATGAGATCGCCGTCACCACGAGGGAAGCCACGACGACGATCCAGCCGCTGCGATAGGCGTCCTTGAGCTCGAAGCCGTAGCCCGCATCCCAGAAGAGATGCCGGATGCCGTTGAACAGGTGATAGAACATGCAGAACAGCCAGCCGCCGAGCACCAAGCGCCCGACGATCGAACCGTTGAAGCCTTGGAACTTCGCGTAGGTCTCGACACTCGCGGAGGCGAAGACCACCCAGACCGCCAGATAGAGCACGCCCACCGACAGAGCGATGCCCGTGGCCCGATGCAGAATCGAGAGAATGGAGGTGAGCTGCGGGCGATAGACCTGCAGATGCGGAGAAAGCGGCCGATGCACCGGCCGGTTGGCGACGCTCATCCGTGATGACCTCTAGTGCCGATATCGGCTGGCGCTGTTTTTAGCGCGCAGCCGCATCAAGTCAACGAATGTCGACATCGCGCGCGTGTTAAGCCCCGGATTTGCAAGCGAAAATCCGCCTATCGAGCGGCGTCACCGGTCAATTCGCCGCGGCACGAGCAGCCAATAGTCGAGATCGAGCACGACGGCGGGATGGTACTTGCCGTCCGTTCCCTTGCCCGGCCAGGCGCCGCACGGACAATCTTTTGCAGCAATGCTTCTCATTCGCAGAGCGCCGACATCGTTTCGGCCCGGCAGCGGCGCCGCCTCCAGCACTTCGGACCACGCGTAGATCGTGTCGCCGCCGAAAGTCGGCGCGACATGGCTGCCGGCATTGATGGCCGCGACCCGGAAACCGTTGGCCAACCCGTTGAACGACAGCGCCCTTGCCAGCGAAATCACGTGTCCGCCGTAGGCGAGACGACGACCGAAGCGCGTGTTCTTGCCGGCGAAGGCGTCGAAGTGCACGCGCGCGGTGTTCTGGTAGAGCCGCGTCGAGAACATGTGGTCGGAGTCCTCGAGCGTGATGCCGCTCACATGGTCGATGCGCTCACCCGGCGCGTAGTCTTCCCAGCGATGGGGCGAGCCGGCCATGGCATCGTCGTAACCATCGAGCGCCAGGCCTGCCGGCACGATGAGATCGGCCGGCGCCACCGAGGGCGCCGTCTTCGGCACCACGGTTGCCCCTACGGCGGCCTGCGGGTCACGCTTGTGCACCATCACCCAGCGCACATAGTCGAGCACCATCTCGCCCTTCTGGTTGACGCCGGTCGAGCGCACCCAGACGACGCCGCTCGCCTTGTTGGAATTCTCGCGAAGGCCCAGCACCGTCGAACGCGCCGAGAGCGTGTCGCCGGGATAGACCGGGACGCCCCAGCGGAATTCGGCATAGCCGAGATTGGCGACGGCATTCAGGGAGATGTCCGGAACCGTCTTGCCGATGACGACATGGAAGACCAGCAGATCGTCGAGCGGCGCCCGCGGCAGGCCGATCGCCTGCGCGAAGACATCGGACGAGTTGATGGCGAAGCGCGACCCGTAGAGCGCGATGTTCAGCGCCGCATCGGCCTCCGTCAGGGTGCGCGGCGTGGCGTGGCGGAACTCCTGCCCGACGCTGAAATCCTCGAAGAAGTTGCCCGTGGCGGTCTTGCCCAAGGCTCTCTGGCGGGTGCTCATGTCGCCGCCTGCAGCTCGTTGATCGCGGCGGTGAGCGCCAGGGCACGCTCGGCCTGCTCGACATGAAGATTCTCGATCATGCGCCCGTCGACCGTGACGACGCCTTTGCCTTCCGCCTGCGCCGCCTTGAAGGCCGCCACGATCCTGCCCGCCATCTCCAGTTCGGCGGCCGACGGCGCGAAGACATCGTTGCAGGGCTCGACCTGGCTGGGATGAATCAGCGTCTTGCCATCGAAGCCCATCTCCAGCCCCTGCTGGCAGACCGCGCGGAACCCCTCGGCGTCCTGGATGTCGTTGTAGACACCATCGAGGATGGTGAGGCCGTGGGCTCGAGCGGCGAGCATGCCGAGCCCGAGCGCCGTCACCATGGGCAGGCGCAACGGCGTATGGCGCGCGCGCATGTCCTTCACGAGATCGTTGGTGCCCATGACGAACAGAGTGAGCCGCGGGTGCGAACCCGCCACCTCGTCGGCGCGCAGGATGCCCTTGGGCGTTTCCATCATCGCCCACACCGCCATCGACGACGGTGCCCCGGCGGCGTCGAGCAGGCCGACGACGCTTGCCACCTCGGCCGCGCTCTCCACCTTCGGCACGAGCACCGCATCGGCACCGGATTTGGCGATCGCTTCGATGTCGGACTTGCCCCACGGCGTGCCAAGACCGTTGCAGCGGATCGCGATCTCGCGCTTGCCGTAGGCCTTGCTCCGCGCCGCGGCAACGACGTTGGCGCGCGCCGCCTCCTTGGCGTCCGGTGCGACCGCATCCTCCAGATCGAAGATCAAGGCATCGGCCGGCAGGGTTCGCGCCTTCTCCAGCGCACGCGTATTGGCACCCGGCATGTAGAGAACGCTGCGGCGCGGACGGACGGACTTCGACATCTCAAGCCTCCCCGAAAACGCGGCGGACTATAATGACGGTCCTCCTTGTGGCAAGGTGGCGCCGGCCATGCGCTTCCTCTCCCTCCAGAGCCATGTCGCCTACGGCTACGTCGGCAATCGTGCGGCAACCTTTCCCCTGCAACGATTGGGCCACGAGGTCTGGGCGGTGAACACGGTCGAGTTCTCCAATCACACGGGGTACGGCGCCTGGCGCGGTCGCGCGGCCTCGGCCGAGCAGGTCGCCGAGATCGTCCAAGGCATCGAGGCGCTGGGCCAGCTCTCGCGGTGCGATGGCTTGCTGACCGGCTATGTCGGCGACGCGGCGCTGGCCGACATCGTCCTCGATACCGCACGACGCGTGCGAGCCGCCAATCCGCGCGCGATCTGGTGCTGTGATCCGGTGCTCGGCGACATCGACACCGGCATCTACGTCAAGCCCGGCATAGATGCCTTTTTTCGCGACCGAGCGATCCCGGCCGCCGATCTCGTGACTCCCAATCATTTCGAGCTCGAACATCTGACCGGCCGCACCGTCGCGACCATGGACGAGGCGCTGGCCGC
>JABMNB010000714.1 GCA_013205335.1 Rhodospirillales bacterium | reverse complement strand
CGAACTTCACCTTGATGCCGCGCTTGGTCAGTTGGTCATAAAGTTCGCGCACCCGATGCTGGGCCTGCGCCACCGCCATGCCGTAGCCGGGCACGATGATGACCGACTGGGCGTTCTTCATCAGGAAGGCGGCGTCCTCGGCCGAGCCCGCCTTGACCGGCTTGTCGTTCTTCACCGCCGGCCCGCCGGCCGCCGCGCTGTCGGTGCCGAAGCCGCCCAGGATCACGTTGAAGATCGAGCGGTTCATGCCCTTGCACATGATGTAGCTCAGGATCGCGCCGGAGGAGCCGACCAGCGCGCCGGTCACGATCAGGGCCGTGTTGCCCAGGGTGAAGCCGATGCCGGCCGCCGCCCAGCCCGAATAGGAATTGAGCATCGACACCACGACCGGCATGTCGGCGCCACCGATCGGCAGAATCAGCAGGAAGCCCAGGGCCAGCGACAGCACGACCAGCAGGACGAAGGTCGAGGTGTGGCCGCGCATGGCGAACCAGACCAGCAGCACCACCAGCGCGATGCCGAGCAGCGCGTTCAGCGGATGCTGGCCACGGAAGATCAGCGGCGAGCCCGTCACCAGGCCCTGCAGCTTGGCGAAGGCCACGACCGAGCCGGTGAAGGTGATGGCGCCGATCACGGTGCCCAGCCCCATCTCGATCAGGCTCTGCATCTTGATCTTGCCGGGGACGCCCAGCCCGAACGCCTCGGGCGAGATGAAGGCCGCCGCCGCCACGAAGACCGCGGCGAGGCCGACCAGCGAATGAAAGGCCGCCACGAGCTGCGGCAGCGCCGTCATCTGGATGCGCAGCGCCACGAAGGTGCCGATCGCGCCGCCGATCACCAGACCGGCGAGGATCAGCCACGGCGAGACGACGCCGGGCGAGAACACGGTGACGGCGATCGCTACCACCATGCCGACGATGCCGAACAGGTTGCCCTGCCGCGACGTCGTGGGCGAGGACAGTCCGCGCAGCGCCATGATGAAGCAGATGGCGGCGATCAGATAGCCGTAGGCGGCCAGTTCCTGGGTGAACATCCCTTGCTCCCGCCGACTACTTCTTGACCGGTTTCTTCTTGAACATCGACAGCATGCGGTGCGTGACGATGAACCCGCCGAAGATGTTCACCGCGGCCAGCGCCACCGCAATGAATCCGAAGAGCTGCGCGGCGCCCAGGCCCTTGAGGCCCGCCGCCAGCAGCGCACCGACGATGATGACCGAGGAAACCGCGTTGGTGACGGCCATCAGCGGCGAATGCAGCGCCGGCGTCACCCGCCAGACCACGTAGTAACCCACGAAGCAGGAGAGCGCGAAGATGGTGAGCAGCGCCACGAACGGCATGTGACCGTCGGGGATGGCGACCGGGCTCGCCGCCGCCGCATCCGTTATCTGCTGCGCCAGAGCCTTGAGCTGGGCGGCGACGTCCTGCGCCTGGGTCGCGAGCCTGGAGGCCTCGCCTGCGATCTTGTCGTCCATGGGCCGCTCCTAAGCCTGGGTCAGCGAGGGGTGCACGATCTGCCCGTCGCGGGTGACCAGCGTGCCCTTCACGACCTCGTCCTCGAGGTTGATCGTGAGCGCCTTGGTCTCCTTGTCGACCATCGGCGTGATGAAGTTGAGCAGGTTGCGCGAGAACAACGCCGAGGCGTCGGTCGCCAGCTCGCCGGGCAGGTTAGCCGGACCGACGATCTTCACGCCGTACTTCTCGACCACCTTGCCGAACTCCGACAGCGGGCAGTTGCCGCCCTGCTCGACCGCCATGTCGACGATCACCGAGCCGGGCTTCATCGACTTCACCATCTCCTCGCTCACCAGCACCGGCGCCTTGCGGCCGGGAATGAGGGCGGTGGTGATCACGATGTCCTGCAGCTTGATATGGTCGGCGACCAGCGCCGCCTGCCTGGCCTGGTACTCGGGGCTCATCTGCTTGGCGTAGCCGCCCGCGGTCTCGGCGGCCTTGAACTCCTCGTCCTCTACCGCGACGAACTTGGCGCCGAGCGACTGTACCTGCTCCTTGGTGGCTGGCCGCACATCGGTCGCGGTGACGATCGAGCCCAGGCGCCGCGCCGTGGCGATCGCCTGAAGACCGGCGACGCCCACGCCCATGATGAAGCTGCGCGACGGCGCCAGGGTGCCACCGGGCGTCATCATCTGCGGGAAGATGCGGCCGTAATTGTTCGCTGCCAGCAGGACCGCCTTGTAGCCCGCGAGGTTGGCCTGCGAGGAGAGGATGTCCATCGACTGCGCTCGCGTGATGCGCGGGATCAGCTCGAGGGCAAACGACGTCACGCCGCGCGACGCCAGCGCCTGCACCAGCTCCCTGTTGGTGAGCGCGCCGAGAGGCGACATCAGCGTCTGGCCCTGGCGCAGCAGGCCGAGCTCGTCGAGCCCTTCCTCGGCCGTCATCGGCCGCTGGATCTTGAAGACGATATCGGCGGCGGCGATGGCCGAAGCCGCGTCCGGCACGATCGTCGCGCCGGCTTCGCTGTAGGCCTGGTCCGTATAGGCGGCGACCGTCCCGGCCCCTGCCTCTATTGTGATCTCCGCGCCCAGCGCCTTCAGCTTCTTGACGGTCTCGGGAGTGGCGGCCACACGGGTCTCGTGGGGGCGGCGCTCTTTGATGATAGCGATTTTCATGGGGCGATTTTCATGGAGCGCTTCAGATCCGTTTGAACGCGGCGGGACGCTTCGTGCGCCGCACCTTGCACAGCGTTCCGTTCTTTGCCAAGCCGGTTTTTCGCCGCGTAGCAACCCTGCGCTTAACGACCTTCATGCCGCGTGCTACGGCTCAACCATGGCTGACCAACCCCACATCCTGACCGGCTTCCATTTCACAAAGACGACGCTCGCCTCCTTCGGGGAGCGCTGCAGGATCGTCGGGCACATGGACAACCCCACGCCCACCGTGGCCGACATCCCGCCCGGCACCGCCGCCACCGTGCAGGCGATCGTCAGTACCGGCAGCGTCGGCATCTCCGATGCGATGATGGCCGCCCTGCCCCGGCTCTCGCTGTTCTGCTGCTACGGCACCGGCTACGAGCGCGTCGACCTCGAGGCAGCCCGCCGGCGCAACATCATGATCACGCACGGCGCCGACGCCAATGCGCCCGACGTGGCCGAACTGGCGGTCGGCATCCTCCTGGCCTCGACCCGCCGCCTGGTGCGCGCCGACAAGATGATCCGGCGCGGCGAGTGGAAGCAGCGCATCCCCAATCGCTTCGGCGCCATCGCCGGCCTGACCGGCGGCAAGGTCGGCATCCTGGGACTGGGCGCCATCGGCCTGGAGGTCGCCAGGCGCCTCAAGGGCTTCGACGTCGAGATCGGCTACTGCAACCGCAACAGGCGCAGCGACGTCGACTTCCAGTATTTCCCCGACGTGATGGCGCTCGCCACCTGGTGCGACTACCTGATCGTCTGCCTGCGGTCGGACGCCTCCAACAGGCACATCATCAACGCCGAGGTGCTGAAGGCGCTGGGTCCGCGCGGCCACGTCGTCAACATCTCGCGCGGCTGGGCGGTCGACGAGGCGGCGCTGGCCGACGCGCTGCGCAACCACATCATCGAAGGCGCGGCCCTCGACGTGTTCGACGAGGAACCCTACACCGGCACCGAGCTTCTGGAACTCGACAGACTGGTGATGACACCCCACTTCGGCGGCGGCACCCAGCATGCCCAGCGCCGCATGACCGACCTGGTGTGCCGCAACCTCGACAACCATTTCGCCGGCAGGCCGGTCGTCTCCCCGGTGCCCGAACTGCGCGACTGGGCCCACTCCCCCGACGCGCCCAAGCCGCGCTAGGTTGTGTGGACAGTTATCTGATCCATAGGACGATAGCGGCGAGGGTGACGACGGCAAAGTAGTTGCGTGCGGTTTTCTCGAAGCGTGTGGCGACCCGTCGGAACTGCTTGAGCTTTGAGAAGCAGCACTCGATCAGATGACGCT
>JABMNB010000079.1 GCA_013205335.1 Rhodospirillales bacterium | reverse complement strand
TTCCGAGCCGAATATCCGGTAGGTCATGGCGTCTTCAGATCCAGCGCTTGCGCTTCAGCCAAAGGAAGATGGAACTCACGATGACGACGACCATCACCCAGAAGAAATCGTAGCCGTACTTCCAGCCCAGCTCGGGCATGTTCCCGGTGTCGCGGTCGAAGTTCATGCCATAGATGCCGGCGAGGAAGCTGAGCGGCATGAAGAAAACGGTTATGACGGCCATGGTCTTCATGACCTCGGACATCCGGTTGGACGAGTCCATGAGGTAGACTTCCATGAGGCCGTTCGCCATTTCGCGATAGCTCTCGACCAGCTCGAGCACCGCCACGGCATGATCGAAGCAGTCGCGCAGATAGGTGCGAGTCTCGGGCATGATGAACGGCACTTCGGGCCGCATCACCGCCAGGACGGTCTCGCGCTCGGCCCACTGGATGCGATGGAACGCTACCAGCGCCCGCCGCGCCTGATGAATATGCGCCAGCGTGTCCTTGGTGGGATGGTCCAGCGCCTCTTCCTCCAGTTCTTCGAGATGGGTCGACAATGCCTCGATCAGCGGAAATTTACGGTCGACCACGAGATCGATCAGCGCATAGACGAGATAGTCGATGCCGAACATTCTCAGCCGCGAGCCTGAGGTCTGGATGCGATCGCGCACGGGCTTGAAAATATCTGCCTTCAGGTCGTGGAAGGAGATGACGTAATTCTCGCCGAAGAAGATGCTGACCTGGCGGCCCCTGAGCGTGCAGTCTTCGTAGGTCGGGTCATTCAGGACGATGAAGCCCTGCCCGTCGTAAAGATCGAGCTTGCTGCGCTGGTTGGCGTGAAACACGTCCTCCAGCGCCAGCGGATGCAGGTTGAACGCCATGCCGAGGCTGCGGAGCATCTCCGAACTCGGCCGTCCCCCCACGTCGATCCACGTGTGCCCCGGCGTGCCGAGATGAAAGCGGCACTGGTCTACCTCGACCCCGTGCAGAACCTCCACGTCTTCCTGGGTATATTCGACCAGGGTGAAATCGAGCGCCTCGTCCGGTACAGGCGCGCGCCCGGTCAAAGTGCCGGGAGCCGTACCGGGCTTGGTATAGCGGCGGAAGAAGCCCTCCATGCGCTCACTCGTCCCCGAAGCCGTTCAGACTTCTTCCATCACCTGGACATCGGGGCGGCCGGCGAGATAGTCGCCAAGCTTGCGGCCGAGTTCCTTGAAGTGCGGCGCAGCCCTGTGGGCCTCGAGCGCCGCCTGGTCCTCGTAACGTTCGAGCATGACATAGACGTTAACGTCCCCTGTCTTGTGCAGCGCGTAGAGCTTGTTGCCCGGCTCGTCGGCATGAACCTTGGCCTGCAGGGCCTTCATGGTCGCCTCGAAGTCGGCGTTGGTGTCCGGCTTGATGGTCAGTTTTGCGATGACGCCGATCATGTTCTCTCCTCTTGCCGTCTATTGCGGCCGCTTCTTCACAAGATACTTGTGCTCGCCGTCACACACCAGTTCGCCCTTCTGGTTGTGGATCGTGAGCTTCAGGACGGCGACGCCCGTGGTGCGGCCGGGCTTGAGCTCCGTCACTTCCAACATCGGATAGAGTGTGTCACCGACATAGACCGGCTTCAGGAAGCGCGAGGACTGTTCGAGGAAGCCGACCAGCGATTCGCCCACGAAATGCGGGAAGATGCCGCCGCCAGCCGCGCCCTGGATGGCGACCTGCAGCCCATGAGCCAGCATGTCGCGATGGCCCAGCGCCTTGCAGTACTCGCGGTCGTAGTGAATCGGGTGGTTGTCGCCGCTGGCGAGCTGGAAGGCCGAGAACAGCGCCTCAGTCTGGGTGCGGGAGTTTATGTAGAACTTCTGGCCGACCACGAGGTCTTCGAACCAGTGCGCCGGCCCGAAGCGATGCTCGGCCGGATCGAAGCGTTTGGCGTCGGTATCCGACACGCTACGCGGCCTTCGCCTTGCGGGCCATGCCGTCGAACAGGTCGAGCATGCGCTCGCGCCAGGCATGGACCGGATCGTTCGTCTCCAGCAGCTCGAACGGGCTGATCGTACGCGGCCACATGAAGGTCCCCGCGAGGATGTAGTCTGGATAAGCAGCCTCGTCCCCGGACAGGAACTTCTGCTCGCGCAACGCCCGGCGCGCCGGCTCGAGAGCTGTCCGGAACGCCGCCAGCCCCTTCTCCCGGGCCTGCATCTGGAACGACGTGAAATCCTTCGTTCCCAGACGCGCACCGCGCGACTCGGCGATGTAGGCCTTGTCTTCCGGCCGCACGCGGTCATAGAGATCGCCGACGATCAACGGGAAGATCGCCGCGTTGACCACGGTGTCCGTCCAGCCGTTGATGAAGCGCGCATAGGAGCGACCCATCTCGCTCTTGAGCAGCAGCCGCTCCGGGTACATGTCGTCCAGGTAGACGGCAATCGCCCAGCTATCCTTGACGGGCTTTTCGCCGTCCTTGATCACCGGCACGGTCTTCGAGTCGGCGAAGGCGATCTTCTCCTTCTCCGTAAAGCCCATCGGAATGTTGGTGTAGTCGAGGCCCTTGTGGGCCAGCGCGAATTTGGCGCGCCAGCAGAACGGGCTGGGGCGACGATCGTCTTCGAATGCGAGGTCGTAGAGCGTGATCATCCGGGCCTCACTTGCCGTCCAGCATCTTGATGATGCCGGAGAAGTCCTTGGCGCCATTGCCGGAATTGACGAACAGGCTGAACAGCTGGGCCGCTTCGGCGCCGAGCGGCGTGCTCGCACCGGCCGCGTTGGCCGCCTGCTGGGCCAGCATCAGATCCTTCAGCATCATCGCCGCCGTGAAGCCCGCCTGGTAGTCACGGTTGGCCGGCGAGGCCGGCACCGGCCCCGGCACGGGGCAGTAATTGGTCAGCGACCAGCACTGGCCGGAAGCGGTCGAAGCCACGTCGTATAGCTTCTGGGCATCGAGGCCCAGACGCTTGGCCAGCATGAAGGCTTCGCTGACCGCGATCATCGAGATGCCCAGGATCATGTTGTTGCAGATCTTGGCGGCCTGGCCACCGCCGCTGGTGCCGGCCAGCACGATGTTCTTGCCCATCTTCTCGAGCACCGGCCTGGCCTTGGCGAACGAAGCCTCGCTGCCACCCACCATGAAAGTGAGCGTACCGGCGGTGGCGCCGCCGACACCGCCCGAGACCGGAGCGTCGACCATCTCCATGCCCGCCTTCTCCGCCAGTGCCGCGACATGGCGCGCGCTCTCGACGTCGATGGTCGAGCAGTCGATCAGCAACGTGCCCTTGGCGACGTTGGGCAGCACGTCCTTCTCATAGACCTCGCGCACATGCTTGCCGGCCGGCAGCATGGTGACGACGATCTCCGCGCCCTTGACGGCTTCGGCGGCGGAGGAAGCCTTGTGCGCCCCCTTCTCGACCGCCGCACTCACGGCGGCATCCGAAAGGTCGAACGCCATCACGTGATGCTGGGCCTTTGCCAGATTGGCGGCCATCGGGCCGCCCATGTTGCCGAGACCGATGAAGGCGATCTTCGCCATGGTTTCCTCCGTTTGTTTGCCGTCGCCTCAGTCGAACAAAAGGTCGTTCGACACTGGCCTGAAATGCTCCTCGACCAGCGCCGCCGTGACGCCGCCGATCGTCGGCGGATTCCATTGCGGCTTCTGGTCCTTGTCGATCAGCAGGGCGCGCACACCCTCGAAGAAATCGTGGCCCTTCTGCATGCAGCGCTGCGACATCCGGTACTCGATCGTCATCGAATCCTCGAACGACCGGTTGGCGCAGCGCCTGAGCTGCTCCAGCGTGATCGCCATCGACAGCGGCGAGAGTTTCATGAGGGCGGCGAGCTGTTTCTGCGCAAACTCGCCGTTCGACGCCTTCAGCCTGTCGACGATCTCCTGCAACGATTCCGCCGAGAAGCAGCGGTCGATCTCCGGCATCAGTGCCGGCAGAGTCTGGTCGCCTGCGTCCTCCTGGAAGCGGGCAATGACGGCATCGACCTTCTCGTTGGCCCGCGGGCCGGAGAGGTCTGCCGCGCCGAGCGCCGCCTGTAGATCGTTGATCTTCGCGCTCGGCACAAAGGCGTTCGCGATTCCGGCCCAGACTGCGTCCGCAGCCTTGAGGCGGTAACTGGTGAGCGCCAGAAAGGTGCCCAGCGCACCCGGCAGGCGCGTCAGGAAATACCCCCCGCCGACATCCGGAAAAAGGCCGATGGTCGTCTCCGGCATGGCGAAAAGGTACTTCTCCGTCACCACGGAGTGCGAGCCATGGACCGACAGGCCGACGCCGCCGCCCATGTTGATGCCGTCGATCAGCGAAATCCACGGCTTGGCGTAACGGTAGATCCGCCGGTTGACGATGTACTCGTCGCGAAAGAAGTCGCGCCGGAGCGTGCCCGACGGATTGTCGCGCATCTCGCGATAGAGACCCGCCACGTCGCCGCCAGCGGAGAACGCGCGGTCGCCGGCGCCGCGCAGGACCGCCGCCTTGACGGCGGGATCCTTCTCCCACTCCGGCATCACGCGCTCCATCTCCAGGATGATGCCGTGCGACAGGGAATTGAGGACCTTCGGCCGGTTGAGCGTCATGACGCCCAGACCATCCTTCACTTCGAACAGAATTTCAGCTTCGGACATGTTTCAACTCATCAACAAGCGTCGGGAAATGATCACGCGCATGATCTCGTTGGTCCCTTCGAGGATCTGGTGCACGCGCAGGTCGCGGAGATAACGCTCCAGCGGGAAGTCCTTCAAGTAGCCGTATCCGCCATGCAATTGCAGCGCCTCGTTGACCACGCGGAAGCCCGCGTCGGTGGCGAAGCGCTTGCCCATGGCGGCGGCCTGCGTCGCCTCGGGAGACTTCTGGTCGAGCAGCGCGGCCGCACGCCAGATCAGCAGCCGCGCCGCGTCGAGATCGGTGGCCATGTCGGCGAGCTTGAACTGCGTCGCCTGAAAGTCCGCCAGCGGTTTGCCGAACTGTTTGCGCTCGAGCACGTAGCGCGACGCCGTCTCCAGGCAGGCGCGCGCGCCGCCCAGCGAGCAGGCGCCTATGTTGATGCGCCCGCCATCGAGCCCCATCATCGCGATCTTGAAGCCGTGGCCCTCGGGACCGAGCCGGTTGGCCACCGGCACCCTGCAATTCTCGAAGATCACCGAGGCCGTCGGCTGGCTGTTCCAGCCGAGCTTGTTTTCCTGCTTGCCGAAAGACAGACCGGACGTTCCCGCCTCGACCACGAGGGTCGAGACGCCGCTGGCGCCGGGCCCGCCGGTACGCAGCATCACGACATAGATGTCGCTACGACCGCCACCCGAGATGAAGGCCTTGCTGCCGTTCAGGACATAGTGATCGCCCTGCAGTTCGGCGCGCGTGGCCAGCGCTGCCGCGTCGGAGCCGGCGCCCGGCTCGGTGAGGCAGTAGCTCGCGAAGTGTTCCATCGAGCAGAGCTTGGGCAGGAAGCGCTGGCGCTGTTCGTCGTCGCCAAAGGCGTCGATCATCCAGGCGGCCATGTTGTGGATGGAGATGTAGGCCGCCGTGCTGGGGCAGGCCGCCGCCAGTTCCTCCATGATGAGGGCCGCATCGAACCTGCTGAGCCCGCTGCCGCCGACATCGTCGCGCACGTAGATGCCGCCGAATCCCAGCGCCGCGGCTTCGCGCAGCGTGTCCTCGGGGAAGATTTTCTCGGCGTCCCAGCGCGCCGCGTGCGGCAGCATGCGATCGGCCGCAAACTGCCGGGCCGTATCGCGGAAGGCCTGCTGGTCTTCTGAAAGATTAAAATCCATGCGGGGGAAACCGTATCAACTCTTTGCGGCCACAGCCATCAGCAAGCCGACGCGTCCGTCGGTGACATTGCGCGCGAAATTGCCGGCCATGATCCTGAAATCCGGACCGGGCAGCAAGTGGAGGCCCAGTTTCGCCGGCTGCGACGGCGGCTTCAGCGCCGCGAACAATTTCCTCGATTCCTCAGAGACGTCGCGCCAGGCTCGGATGGTCAATCCGCTGTTCCCCTGGATCGTGCGCGTGGCATCGGCCGTCAGCAGCAAGCTGGTCGACGGATCCCGCCCCCGGGACCGGGAGAGTGTGGCTCCTTGCCGTCGATCGCGGTGGCGGGGTGAAACGGGCGCGGGCAATGCTCCTGTGGAGCCTCTGGACACCATGTGGGGCGACTGTCCCGGAGGAGAAGGAGCCGCATTGCGGCCCTCCCCGGATCGCGTCATAAGGCGGCTCATGTCCGACCGCTTCTCGACCCTCGGCCGCTATCCCTCGACCCGCCTGCGTCGCAACCGCCGCGAGGACTGGTCGCGCCGCCTCGTCGCCGAACACCGGCTCTCCGTCGACGACCTGATCTGGCCGGTCTTCGTCCAGGAGGGCCAGAACGCCCGCACGCCGGTCGCCTCCATGCCGGGTGTCGATCGTCTCTCGATCGACCTCTTCGCGGAGGCTGCAAAGGAAGCGCGCGACCTCGGCATTCCCGCCATCGCGATCTTTCCCGAGACCGATCCGAAATCCAAGACGCCCGACGCGCGCGAGGCCTACAACCCGGGCAATCTCGTCTGCCGCGCCATCACGGCGGTCAAGAAGGCCGTTCCCGACATCGGCATCGTCTGCGACGTCGCGCTCGATCCGTTCAACAGCGACGGCCATGACGGCATCGTGCGCGACGGCCGCATCCTGAACGACGAATCGGTCGAGGCCCTGGTCAAGCAGGCGATCGTCCAGACCGAGGCGGGCGCCGACATCCAGGCGCCGTCGGACATGATGGACGGCCGCATCGGTGCCATCCGGGCGGCCCTCGACGCCAGGGGCTACCAGCACGAACAGATCATGTCGTACGCGGCCAAGTACGCCTCGGCCTTCTACAATCCGTTCCGTGACGCCATCGGCAGCTCTGGCGCGCTGAAGGGCGACAAGAAAACCTACCAGATGGACTATGCCAACTCGGACGAGGCTTTGCGCGAAGTGGGCTTCGACATCGAGGAAGGCGCCGACATGGTGATGGTGAAGCCGGGCCTTCCCTATCTCGACATCGTGCGTCGCGTGAAGGACACGTTCGGCGTTCCGACCTACGCCTATCAGGTCAGCGGCGAGTACGCGATGTTGAAGGGCGCCGCCGATCGTGGCTGGCTCGACTGGAACAAGGTGCTGATCGAGACGCTCACGAGCTTCAAGCGCGCCGGCTGCGATGGCATCCTGACCTATGGCGCGGTGGACGCGGCGCGGCTGTTGAAATCCAGATGATCGAACGTCCGTCGGCGCGCCTGGTCCTTCTCGATCCGCAGGACCGTCTGTTCCTGTTCAACGTCCATGACCCCAAGGTTTTCGATCCGGCCAACCCGTTCTTCGACCCGTTCTGGGTGATGATCGGTGGCATGGTGGACCCGGGCGAGGATTACGCCGAGGCCGCCGTGCGCGAGGCCGGCGAGGAAACGAAGCTTCCGGTCATCGACACGCCGCGCTGCGTATGGACGCGCGAGCGCCGCATGAGCTGGCGCGGCAGGGACGTTCTGCACAAGGAGCGCTTCTTCCTGGCGCGGACCGACCGTACGGAGGTCGACACGTCGGGCCTCGACGAGAAGGAGCGGAGCTGGACGCTCGGCCATCGCTGGTGGACCGCCGACGAGATCGCCGCCTCTTCCGAACGCTTCGAGCCGCTCGACATCGCAAGGCTCCTGCCCGTGCTGCTGCGCGACGGGCCCCCCGCAGAGCCGCTGGTTCTCGCCTAAAGACCGTCGCGATCCTCGCGTTCGCGCTTGCGCCGCTCCTGCTCCTCCGCCGCACCGCGATAGGCGCGCCACGCCAGCACGAGGGCCACCAGGGAACAGGCTACTCCCACGATCATCGCCACTGGCTCGACCTCACCCACTTTCGAAGAACCTCATGATGACCTCGTCGCTCCAGGGTTTACGGCTGCCGGCGCCGTGGAACCCGACATGCCCGCCCCACGTCGGCAACAGGGGCTTGAGCGCCTTGTTGGCTGCCCAATTGTAACTGCTGTAAAGCGCGCCGGGAATCCAGGGATCGTCCAGCGCGGCCAGCACGAGCGTCGACACCCGAATGTCGTCCATGAAGGCCAGCGGCTTGCAAAGCTCATAGTAGTTCTCCGCGCCGGCGAAGCCATGCCGCGGCGCGATGAAGACCTCGTCATAGTCCCACACCGAGCGCGACCCGAGAATGGCGGCGCGTTCCGCCGCGGTGACCGACGCTCCCGCAGCCGTCGCCTCCAGCTTCATCATGCGGAGGATGTGACGATGATAGAGAGTATTGCGGGGTTGCATCATCCGACGGCAGGTCACCGACAGGTCGATCGGCGCACAGACGGTGGCCGCCGCGCCGAGCGGTGATGCCTCGCCCTCCTCGCCGAGATATTTGAGCAGCATTGCGCCCCCCAGCGAATAGCCTACGGCCCTCAGCCCGTCGCGCGCCAGATCAGGCGGGAGATTTGCCAGAAGCGCCCGAAAATCCTGGCTGCGGCCAGCATAGTATTGGCCTCCGCAGGTCGCGCGCGACGGCCCGGCGCCGCGAAGGTTCAGCCGGAGAACGCGCTGGCCCGCGTCCAGCAGGCGGCGCGCCATATAATGGATATAGACGCTCTCCTGTGAGCCCGTGAGGCCGTGGATCAGGATCGTCAGCGGTTTCCCGGGAAGCGGCACGGCCGGCCGGTCCACCGTGCAGACGAGCCTGTCGCCCGTGCCGTCGCGCAGATCGACAGTCAGTCGCTCAGTCGTATGGGGTGCGAGATCGCGGCGGGGCGGACGCAGGTAGTTGGCGACAGTCTGAAGATCGGCGCCCCACCAGGGAAACCGCGGACGGAACGGCGGAAGATCGAGGGTCACGCCTCGATAGTAGCAAGACGGTCGATGAATTTCTCTACCGCCAGATCACACCAGGGCCGCGCGCTGTCGTCGGCATGGAAGCCGATGTGGCCACCCGTCGGCGGCAACAGCGGCACAAGCGACGGATTGTCGGACCAGTTGAACTCCCGATAGTACTCGACGGGAATCCACGGGTCATCGCACGAGGCGATGACCATGGTGGGAACGCGAATCTCGGTCATGAAGGCCAGTGGCGAACAGAGCTCGTAGTCCTCGCCCCTGCGAAAGCCGTAGCGTGGCGAGATGAAGCGGTCGTCATATTCCCAAACGCTGCGCGCCGCCTTGATGATCTCGCGCTCCTCCGGCGCCGTCAGCGCGCCTGGCGCCAGCGCCTCGGCCTTCATGTGGTTCAGCGGATACGTGTGATGAAGCCAGTTGCGCGTCCGCATCATGTGCTTGCAGGTGCGCGACAGGTCGACCGGCGCGCAGATCGGGGCCTCGACCACGCCATTGTCGATCAAGTGCTCGGGAAGTTGCGAAACCATGCCACGGAAATCCGCCGTGCGCCCGACGTGATAGTGCTCACGGCAATATGGACGCCACGGGCCACAGCCCCGCAGGTTCAGGCGCAGCACGCTGTAGCCACCGTCGAGCAGATGCCGCGCCGCATCCAACATATAGGCGCTGTCTTCGCTGCCCGTCAGGCCGTGGATGAGGAGAACGAGCGGCCGGCCTTCGACCAGCTCGACCGGGTGGTCGACCAAGCCAAGCAGGATGTCGCCCGTGCGATCGGCCATTGGAAAGGCGGTGCGCTCGCTCTTGTGCCCTGCGAGATCGCAGGCCCGCGCGGACGTCAGCCGGATGGCTGATGGTCCGAAGGTTCGGCCCCCTCCCCAGAAGGCGCGGCTTGAACGGCGGCAGATCGAGGGAATCGATGGACGGGGGCACGGCGGGTCCGTAATCACACTTTCGGTCCGATGAAAACGTCCAGCGCCCCGCCAAGTTCCGCCCTGCTCGGAGTGCTCCTCGCCGTCGCTGCCGCGACGCTTTTCAGCACGGCGGGCGTCATCGTGCGGCGGATCGACCTTCCTGCATGGGATGTATCGTTCTGGCGATCGGCCCTCCTCGTCGTCACCATGCTTCCGCTGGTGATCTGGCAGCGCCGCCAGATCCTCGTCGACGTGCGCAATGGCGGCCCTGCCTTGTTGCTCAGCGCCGTTTTGCTTGCCGGAAGTTTCGTGAGCTTCATTCTGGCGCTGGGCCTCGCACCGGTTGCCAACGTGCTCATCATGTTCGGCGCGACGCCGTTCATCACCGCGATCGCCGCACGGCTTTTCCTCGGCGAACGGCTCCATGGACACACGATCTTCGCCATGGCGGCGGCGGTCGTCGGCCTGGCGATCAGCGTCGCGGGCTCGCTGCAGCCCGGCGCCCTCGCCGGCATGGCCGTGGCTTTCGTTGTCGTGCTGTGCATGAGCGGAAACTACGTCGTGGTTCGTCACCGCCGTGACCTCGGCATGACGCCCTCGATCTGGCTGGCCGGCGTCATCTCGGGCCTCGTGGCCCTGCCCTTTGCCCATCCCGAAAACGTCACTTGGTCGCAGCTGCCATGGCTGTTTGCCCTCAGCCCCGGCCAGCTCGCGGTCGGGCTGCTTCTCTACATGGCCAGCCTGAAGCGCATTCCGGCGGCCCAGGCAGCCCTGCTCGGGCTTCTCGAACTGGTGCTGGGTCCGGTCTGGGTGTGGCTGTTCGATGGCGAAAAGCCGGACGATCTCACCTTGTTTGGCGGCGCCATCGTCATCTCGGCTGCGGCGGTGAACGTGTGGCTGGATTCACGACGATCCACTGGTTAAGAACCGAACATGACCCAGCATTCCAAGGGCCCGCTCTCGGGCATCCTCGTCGTCGATCTCTCGCGCATCCTGGCGGGCCCGTACTGCACCCTTCTGATGGCCGAAATGGGCGCCCGGGTGATCAAGGTCGAGCCGCCCAAGGGCGGTGACGACGCCCGCGCCTACGGTCCGTTCGTAAACGGCAAGTCGACTTATTTCGCGTCGGTCAACCGCGGCAAGGAGAGCATCGCGCTCGACCTCAAGGCCGATGGCGACCGCAAGATCTTCGAGAAGCTGCTCGAGAAGGCCGACGTGGTGGTCGAGAACTTCCGCCCCGGCACGATGGAGAAGCTGGGCTACGGCTGGGAGACGTTGCACGCAAAGTATCCCCAGCTGATCTACGCCGCCGCCTCGGGTTTCGGCCACACCGGCCCGAATTCGAAGGATCCCGCCTACGACATGGTCATGCAGGGTCAGGGCGGCATCATGAGCATCACCGGCAACGAAGGTCAGCCGCCGAGCCGGGTCGGCATGTCGATCGGCGACATAGGTGCGGGTCTGTACACGGCCGTCGCCGTCAACGCCGCGATCGTGCATCGTCTCAAGACCGGTGAATCCACCAAGGTCGACATCGCGATGTTCGACTGCCAGCTCGCGCTGCTCGAGAACGCCATCATGCGCTACACGGTCGAGAAGGATATCCCCGGCCCGCTCGGCGCCCGCCATCCGACGATCACCCCCTTCGAAGCTTTCGCCACGTCCGACGGCTCGATGATCATCGCCGCGGGCAACGACAGCCTGTTCGTCAAGATGTGCGAGGCGCTCGGTCGGTCCGACATGGCGACCAACCCCGAGTACAAGTCGAACGCGCTCCGCCAGAAGAGCCAGAAGAAACTGAAGCATGAAATCGAGTCCGTGCTGAAGACGAACACGACCGATCACTGGATCACCGTCGTGTCCAAGGGCGGCGTGCCCTGCGGCCCGATCAACAACATAGCGCAGGCCATCGAGCATCCGCAGGTCGAGGCGCGCAACATGCTGGTCGACGTGCCGGATGGCAGCGGCGGCACGCTGAAGCTGGCGGGCAACCCGCTCAAGATGTCGGCCTTTGCAGACCCGACGACGCGACGCCCGGCGCCGGACCTCGACAGCGACCGCGACGCGATCCTCTCCTACCTCGGCGGTTGACCCGGTGAGGCTGTTGGTTCGCCTCGCAGCCTTCTCGGGAAAGCTCCTGTTTGGCGCGGCGCTGGCGGTCGCGATCTTCCTGGTCGGCACATACTTCCAGGTTCGCGGTGCACTGCCGGGCTACAGCGGCCAACTGGAGGCCGCGGGCCTGAAGGCCCCCGTCGAGATCCTGCGCGACAAGAATGCCGTGCCGCACATCATCGCGGGCTCGATCGAGGATGCCTCGTTCGCGCTGGGTTACGTCCATGCCCAGGACCGCTTCTGGCAGATGGAGCTGATGCGCCGCGTCGGCCAGGGCCGACTGGCCGAACTCGTGCCGCCGGCCCTGGTCGGCCGCGGACTCCTCGACAGCGACCGCACCCTGCGTGGCCTCGGGGTCTACCGGCGTGCTTCGGAGAGCGTGAATGCACTCTCGCCGGCCATGCGTACGCGGCTCGACGCGTACGCGGCCGGCGTCAACGCGTGGCTTGCGGATGACGATCAGCAATTCGGGCTGGAACTCACGCTGATCAAGCTTCTCTCCGGCGGCCGCTACCGGCCGGAACGGTGGCGGCCGGCCGACTCGCTGGTCTGGGCCAAGCTCATGGCGCTCGGCCTCGACGGCAACTGGCGCGCCGAGTTGCTGCGGCTGCGGCTGTCGCAGAAAATCGGCGAGGACGGCGTCAAGTTCCTGATCGAGCCGTCCGGCGACAGCAAGGACTCGACCCTGTCGATGGTCCTCGCCGCCGTGAAGGACATCAATCTCGACCGTCTTTTCCAGGGCACCGACAACGAGGTGACACGCAAACGCGAGGCCTCCAACGAGTGGGTTCTGTCGGGAGCCCATACGGTCTCGGGCCGGCCACTGCTCGCCAACGACCCGCATCTGGCCTTCACCTTTCCCGGCGTCTGGTACCTCGCGCGCCTGGTCGGACCGGGCTTCGACGTTCGCGGCGCCACCTCGCCGGGCTCGCCCGCGGTCGTGCTGGGTCATAACGGCACCATCGGCTGGGGTTTCACGACCACGAACCTCGACAGCCAGGACGTGTTCATAGAGCGCGTCGATCCGACCGATCCCAACCGCTACATCACGCCCGACGGCGCCCGCCCCTTCGCGGTGCGTGAGGAGACCATCAATGTCGCCTGGGGCGATCCGGTCACGATGCGCGTCCGCGAGACGAGGCACGGTCCGGTCATCGACGACTTCGTCCGCCGCGGCGATAATCTCACGCCGCAGGGGCACGTGCTTGCCCTTCAGGCAACCGCGCTCGACGGCGCCGACACTTCGGCGGAGGGCTTTGGCCGCATCGGCTCGGCGCAGAACTGGGAAGAGTTCCTCTCGGCGGCACGCCGCATAGTCTCGCCGATGCAGAACATGGTCTATGCCGACACGTCGGGGAACATCGGCCTGATCTCGCCGGCGCGCGTGCCGATCCGGCGCAAGGGCGACGGCTCGATGCCGGTGCCGGGCTGGACCTCCGAATACGACTGGGCGGGCTTCGTGCCTTTCGACGAGCTGCCGCGCGTCTACAATCCGGGGGGAGGCCTGATCGTCAACGCCAACGGCCGCCTCGTGCCCGACGACTATCGCCACTTCATCAGCAAGGACTGGGCCGAGCCCTACCGCCAGCGACGCGCCGCACAGCTCCTGCGGGAGGTCGAGCGGCACCCGGTCTACGGCATGATCGTCATGCAGGCTGACAACCTCACGCTCGATGCCGCCGAGATCCTGCCCTACCTTTTGAAGGGCGCGGCGCGCAATACCCGCGCCGCCCAGGCGCGCGACCTTCTCGGGCGCTGGAACATGTTCATGCTGGCCAGCCGTCCCGAGCCGTTGATCTACAACGCCTGGATCGCCGAGTTGCAGAAAGGACTTCTGTCCGACGAGCTTGGCGAAGACCTCTACGCCTCGCTGGCCGTGCCCGACGTCCCCTTGATGGTGCGCATCCTGCGCGACAAGCCGGGCTGGTGCGACGACGGCGGGACAAAGCAGGCCGAAACCTGCGAGGACGCCATCGCGCTGGCGCTCGAACGGGCACTCGACTGGATCGCGCGCCGCCAGGGCGCCGACATGACGAAGTGGCAATGGGGTGGCGAGCATCTCGCCGTCCACCGTCATCCGCTGTTCGACGGAATCCCCCTGCTGCGCGACATCGCCTCGGTGCGCTTTCCCTCCGACGGCGGCAACCAGACCCTGAACCGCGCCTCGCCCTCGTTCCGCGGCCCGAGGCCCTTCGATGCCGTGCACGGTGCCGGCTACCGCGGCATCTACGACTTCAGCGATCTCGAGAATAGCCGCTTTGCGACACCGCTCGGCCAGTCGGGCAACATGCTCTCGCCGTGGGCCCGCAATTTCGTCGACCACTGGCAGAAGCTCGCCTACATCAATATCGGCGGCACCCGCGCCGAGACGGCACGCAGCGCCATCGGCACGATCACACTGACGCCGCCTTCGCCGCGCTGACGATCAGGCTTCGAGCGAAGGCGCCCGTCGCACCAGCAGTTTGTCGATGCGCCGCCCATCCATGTCGACGATCTCGAAGGTCCAGTCCTCGTAGCTGAATTGCTCGCCCGCCACCGGCAGATGACCGAGTTGGGCCAGTGCAAAGCCGGCGATCGTATGGAACCTGGTGCTGACCGGCAGTTTCCTGAGCTGCAGCCGGTCGAGGGTCGCGTGCACGGGCGCCGCACCGTCGATCAGCAGCGAGCCATCCTCGCGCTCGACGATATCGGGCCGCTCGCCTGGCGCCTCGGGAAGATCGCCGGCCAGCGCTTCCAGCAAGTCGGCTTGCGTGACGATACCTTCAATCCCGCCATACTCGTCGACCACGACAGCCAGCCACACAGGCGCCTTCTTGAACTGCTCCAGTACCTTGAAGATCGGCATGGCTTCGTGGACCATCAGAGGCGCCGCAACCACAGCGCCCGGATCGACGGCGCCTCCTCGCAGGATCTGGTTCAGCAGGTCCGTCTTGGTGACCGCTCCCAGCAGGTTATCGATACTGCCACGGCCCACCAGCATCTGCTCGTAGGGGCTCTCCAGAACCGTCCTCACGATTTCTTCGCTGCCGTCGTCGACGTCGATCCAGTCGAGGTCAGTGCGCGGCGTCATGATTTCGCCGATGCGGCGATTGCCGATGTCGAGCGTGCGGACCATGACCTCTTCCTGTGCGTCCTGCAGAAGTCCGGCATCCTGGCTGGCCTCGACCAGAAGCCTCAGCTCACCCGGTGAATGCTGGGATTCCTCGCCCGTTCCCGGCCGCAAGCCACACAGTCTCAGCACGAGGTTGCCCATCCCGTTCAGCACCAGGATCGCCGGGCTGAGCAGCCACCGGAACAGGCTGAGCGGCCGGATCACCCACAGGGCCGTGCTCTCGCTGCGCTGCAGCGCCAGACTCTTGGGCGCGAGTTCACCCAGCACTATGTGCAGGGCCGTGATGAGGACGAAGGAGATGCCGACGGCGATGGCATAGGCGCTGACGCCGGCGGTCGTGCCCCAGATCTCGGCCAGCGGCTTCTCGATCAAGTGCGCGATCGCCGGCTCACCGATCCAGCCCAGCGCGAGCGACGAGATGGTGATCCCGAGCTGTGTCGCCGCCAGGTTCGCATCGAGATGGTCGAGCGCGCGGACCAGTGTCTTGGCGTTGATCCGGCCCGAGGCAGCCAGCTCGATCACACGGCTGCGGCGAACGGCCACCAGCGAGAATTCGGCAGCAACGAAGAATCCGTTGGCCGCGACGAGCAGCAGGATGGCCAGCAGACCTCCGATTCCGGACATGCTTCGTCTCCGTTACTGCGGCAGGTCGCCGGCCAGCGTGATCCGGTGCATGACCCGCCGGAAGCCGTGGTAGTCGTTGATCGGATTGTGCGTCGCGCAGCGGTTGTCCCAGAAGGCGAGAGAGCCGGGCTGCCAGCGGAAGCGGCAGGTGAACTCGGGGCGCGTCTGATGGTCCCACAGGAACCTCAGCAACGGCAGGCTTTCCTTCTCGGTCCAGCCCTTGATGTGTGCGGTGTGCGCGTCCGAAGTATAGAGCGCCTTGCGACCGGTCTCCGGATGGGTGCGCACGATCGGATGCTCCGCCGTCATCACCTTGAGTTCGGCACCCGCCGCCTTCAGGCGGTCCTCGCGGGTCTTGGAGACGTCCGCCTTGGCGGACGAGCTGACGCCCGTCAGCCCGTCGAGCGTCGCCTTCAGCCCGTCCGACAGCGCCTCGTAGGCGAGATACTGGTTGGCGAACATCGTGTCGCCGCCGAAGGCCGGCACCTCGCGCGCCAGCAGCATGCTGCCCATCGGCGGAATCGGCAGATAGGTCGTGTCGGAATGCCAGATGCCGCCGAAATTATTGCGCTCATGCTCGAGCTTCACGACCGGCGTGATCATCGGCGCTTCCGGCAGGCCGGTGAGCTGCGGATATTCGACCGGGTCGCCGAACTTTCGCGCGAAGGCCAGTTGCTGTTGGGGTGTCACCACCTGGTCGCGCAGGAAGATCACGAGATGGTCGAGGAAGGCCAGGCGCATCTCGGCCACGACATCCGCCTCGAGGTCGCGCGCCATGTCGACGCCATGGATCTCCGCGCCCAGCGCGCCCGCGATCGGCCTGACTTCAATGTGGCGATAGTTTCGCATGTCTACCTCTTGGCCCAGGAGGGCGTGGTCTTTGCCATGAAATGCCGGATGCCTTCGGCGGCCTCCGGCTGGCGCAGCAGCCCGACCAGGCTTGCCGCCGCCTCGTCGAGCACGGCACGATCATCCTTCGTCGCGCACGACAGCACCAGCCTCTTGGCCACAGCCAGCGCCTTGGGCTCCATCTTCAGAATGTCATCGACCAGACCCTGCAGCGTCGTTTCGACCTCGGCGCCGGTCGTGCAGAGATAGCGGCCGACGCCCAGCCGATGGGCCTCCGCGGCATCGATCACGCGGCCCGTTACCGCGAGGTCGCGGACCGGCCCCTCGCCCATCCGCCGCACCAGGAACGGGATGATCTGCGAAGGGATGAAGCCCACCTTCGGCTCGGGAATGCCGAAGCGGGCGCTGTCATGCAGGATCACGGCGTCCGAGCAGCAGGCCATGCCGAAGCCGGCGCCGACCGCCGAGCCTTCGACCACTGCGATGGTGGCTTGCGGCAGGGCATCGAGAGCCAGCAGCGCGTTGCCGAACTGGCGGTAGGCCGGGAGCAGCGGATCCACTCCGCCGGGCAACAGCGGCGGCACGTCGGCCATCGCGTCCAGGTCACCGCCGGCGCAGAAGTGGCCGCCTGCTCCCCGCAGGACCAGCACGCGGCACGTCGCATCGTTGCCGATACCGACGAATGCGTCCTCCAGCTCCAGCATCATGCGGTGCGTCAGCGCGTTGCGCCTCTGCGGCCTGTTCAGGGTCAGTGACGCGACACCGCCCTGCCGGTCGAGCTTCAGGAAGTCGTAGTCGGGCATGGGCAAAGTCTTAGCGAGCGACTATCCTGCCAACAAGATGATGCGTATCGTGGTTCCGCTGCTCGCGGGCATCCTTTTTATGGCGGGCTCGGCGGGGGCCACGGTCTGGGCCGAGGTCGCGACGCCATCGCCCGGGCCCACGCAATCGATCGGCTTCTACACCGCAGGCTGCCTGCAGGGCGCTCAGGCCCTGCCCTTGGAAGGTCCCGGCTACGAAGCCATCCGCGTCAGCCGCAATCGCTACTGGGGCCAGCCGGTCACCATCGACTTCATCAAGAACCTGTCGGAGCGAATGCGCGCGGCCGGGCAGGCCCATCTCTATATCGGCGATATCGGGCAGCCGCGTGGCGGGCCGGCCCCGTCGGGCCACGCCAGCCACCAGATCGGCCTCGATGCCGACATCTGGTTCGAGCGCCAGCCCGGGGCACGCCGCGCGCCGGCCGACCGTGAGAACCCGCGTCTGCGTTCCCTGGTACGCGGCGATGACAGCGGTATCGACGACTCGGTCTTCAGCCAGCAGCACGTGCTGCTGCTCCAGGCGGCGGCCCAGATGCCGAATCTCGACCGCATGTTCGTGAACAAGTGGATCAAGCAGCGGCTCTGCCAGACGGTCGGGGGCGACCGCTCCTGGCTGCGCAAGCTCGTGCCGTGGTATGGGCACGACTCGCATTTCCATATCCGTCTTTACTGCCCCCCCGGCAACCCGCAGTGCCAGCCGCAGGCCGATTACGCAAACGACGACGGTTGCGGCGAAGCGCTCGACTCATGGTTCCGAAAGGCGCCAATCGTGCCGCCCACTACACCCCCCAAGCCCTACCGTCCGAAGCTGCCAGCAGCCTGTACAGCCGTGCTGAACGCCCGCTAGCCAGCTCAGCCGATTCCGCCGCAGCGGTTGGCGCGTTGACGGGCCTGTACGTCCAGCCAGTCGAGGCCGCCCACCGTGCCGATGCGGAGCCAGTCGACCTGGATCGTGCCGTCCGGCACGCGCTTCACGACGTAACGGGACTCCGCCTGCGGGGCGCTCTGCGGCACATAGAGGATCGTCGTCGTGCCGGGCGCCGACGACGGCTCGATGTTCACGACGAAGCCGCTGGCGGCTGGCGCTGCCAGGCAGGTCACCATCGCATCGTACGGCACGGTGTAGACGCTGGACCAGGCGGGCACCGGCTTGGCCGGGGTAAGGGGCTGACTGGCCATCTTGTCCACGTCCGAACACGCTGCGGCGGCGAGCGAGACAAGAAGGGGAACCATCACGTGCTTGAACATCACTCACCTCCCGAAACGGACCTACTCTACTCGCCCTGGCCCAGCAGTGAACCGGCGCGGCGTGAGGAACGGAAGAACCACTGGAATACCTGGAAGCCGACCACCAGGTAGACGATCGAAAGTCCGAACGCGACGGCCAGCATGTCCCAGTGGACCGTCTTCTCCAACATGATGGAGCGCATGCCTTCGAAAACATAGGCCGGCGGCAGCCCCCAGGCGATGACCTGCAGCCAGTGTGGAAGCACCGAGATGGGATAGTAAACCCCGCTCACCGGCATCAGCACGAAAACGGCTGCCCAGGCGAAGCTCTCGGCGCTCTGCCCGACCCGCATCACCAGGCCCGACATGGCAAGCCCGATCGACCAGGAGAACATCTGCAGGATCACGAAGAAGGCGAGTAGCGGCAGGCCGAGCGTGTAGATCGAGTAGCCGAAGAATGCCCAGGCCAGCAGCGACACCGGGATCATGCCCAGAAGCGTGCGCAGCAGCGCCGCGATGATGATGCCGGTCGCCAGTTCCCAGGAGCGGATCGGGCTCACGAACAGATGGCCGAGATTGCGCGACCAGATCTCCTCCAGGAAGGCGATCGAGAGCGAGAGATTGCCGCGAACCACGACTTCCCAAAGCAGCAGTCCCGACAGCAGAACACCTGCCGCCTGCGCCACGAACGAGGCCTGCGGCAGCAGGTACTGGGTCATGAAGCCCCACATCACCATCTGCACGGCCGGCCAGTAGATCGAATCGACCAGGCGCATCACCGAGCTGCGCCAGAGATAGATGTGGCGCAGCACGAGGGCATAGATGCGACTGGCGGAGCCACTCATGGCGTGCTCCCGCCCCGCTTCAGGGCGTCGAGCCCACGGGCACGGCCGCGCGCCATGTCGAGGAACACCTCCTCCATGTCCTCGCGGCCGAACCGTTCGAGCAGCTCGCGCGGACTGCCGCGCTCGAACACCTTGCCGGCCTGCAGCAGGATCACGTCGTCGCACAGCCGCTCGACCTCGGCCATGTTGTGAGAGGCGAGCAGGATCGTGGCGTGGGTTTCACGCTGGTAGGTCTCGAGGTAGCCGCGCACCCAGTCGGCGGTGTCCGGGTCGAGCGAGGCCGTGGGCTCGTCTAGCAGCAGCACGTCGGGCCGGTTGATCAGCGCCTTGGCCAGCGCCACGCGCGTCTTCTGGCCCGCCGACAACTTGCCCGCCGGTCGGTCGAGAAACGCCGAGACCTGCATGTGTTCGGCGATCTCCTCGATGCGATGCCGCAGGTCCTTCACGCCATAGAGCCGGCCATAAAACTGCAGGTTCTGGCGCACCGTCAGCCGATGCGGCAGGTCGACATAGGGCGACGAGAAGTTCATCCGGGGCAGCGCCGCGTAACGCCGCCGCAGCATGTCGATGCCCAGGATCTCGATCGATCCCGCCGTCGGCTCGAGAAGGCCGAGCAGCATGGCGATGGTCGTGGTCTTGCCCGCGCCGTTGCCGCCCAGAAGTCCCAGCACGGCGCCGCGCGGTGCCGAGAAGCTCAGGTCGTCGACGGCGACGATCTCGCCGTACACCTTGCGCAGGTGATGGACCGCAATGGAGGGAGTTTCGGGCATGCCGGCATCATAACGCCTTGACGGCCGCTTCGATGCGATCGAGGCCCTTGCTCAGCCGCTCCGCGCTCGACGCGAAGCACAGGCGGACATTGCCCTGCCCGCCCGGTCCGAACGCCTCGCCGGGCGCCAAGCCCACCTTGTACTGCTTCGCCATCGTCTTGCAGAAGGCCAGCGTGTCGCTGACGCCCTCGACCGAGAAGAAGGCGTAGAACGCCGCGTCCGGCCGCGTGATCTTCACCTTCGGCAGGGCGGAAAGGCGCTGGAACACCAGCTCGCCCCCGGAACGGCAGCGCTCGACCATCTCGTGAACGAAATGATCCCCCTGCTCCAGCGCGGCCACCGCCCCCTTCTGCAGGAAGGCGGGAACGCCCGAGGTGTTGATCTGAACCAGCTTGGAGAACTGGTCGCCGAGCGCCGCCGGATGGGTAAGCCAGCCGAGGCGCCAGCCCGTCATCGCCCACGGCTTGGAGAAGCTGTTCAGTACGATCACCGGGTCGTCGGGTCCGGCGAGTTCGAGGAAGGACGGCGCCACCTGTCGCCCGTCCGGCCGCCTGGTGTAGATCAGGCGGGCATAGACCTCGTCGGCCATGATCCAGACGCCGCGCTTGCGGGCGAACTCCAGGAGAGCCGCCTGCTCGTCCGAGGTCATCGTCCAACCCGTGGGATTGCCCGGCGAGTTGACGAAGATCGCGCGGGTGCGGCCATCGACGGCGTCGAAGACCTTCTGCAGGTCGAGCTTCCAGCCGCCGGTCGGCGTGCGGTCGAGGGCAACGTATTTCGGGACACCCCCCACCAGCTTCGTCGCCGACGTGATGTTCGGCCAGATCGGCGAGACGATCACGATATTGTCGCCGGGATCCAGCAGGAGCTGGCAGGTCAGCAGGATGGCCTGCATGCCGCCGGTCGTCACGGTGAGGCGCTCCACCGGGCACTTGATGCGATAGAGCCGCTCGGTATAGGCCGACAGGGCGCTCCGCAGCTCGGGGATGCCGCGCTGCCACGTATAGAACGTCTCGCCCGCCTGCAGCCCCTTGGCCGCCGCGTCGCGCACGAAGTCCGGCGTCACGAGATCGCTCTCGCCGAACCACAGCGGCACCACGTCGGGGTCCCCGAAAACGGTCATTGCCACTTCGGAAATGGGGGTCTCGGCCATGCCGGCGGTGGCGCCGCTCAGCGAAGCCGGGAGGCCCGGCGCGACAAATCTGGGGTGATCCTGCATCCTGCGGACGTACCGCATCGTTCGGAATTGCGCCAGTCAGGTGCCTGCACGACAATTGTTGGCGGCGAGGCCCAACCCTACTAATCACAGGTGAAAGCCATGAAGTATCGGCACTATCTGCTTGCGTCCCTCCTGCTGGCCGGCTGCGTGCACGGCGACAGTGTCGAGCGCCTCCAGGCCGGAATGGATCGCGAGCAGGTCCGAGCGGTCATGGGGCTGCCTGAAGCATCGACCCATTCGCCGGGCAAGGATTGCACCTACTACACAGTGCTGAAGGATTTCTGGAGCCGTACGCCCTGGTCGATGTCCGACCGCTATTACGTCTGCTTCACCGACGGCAAGGTCGATACCTACGGCAAGGCAACCCAATCGGCCCACATGACAGCGCCATAGGCCGGCGCTACGCTACCCGCAGGGAGAGACAATGCATTCACATCAGGATGACGGACAGATCGCCCAGTGGCTTGGCGATCGTCAGGCCAGCACATATGCCGACGGGCGGCGCTGCGATGAAATCCAGTATCTGCAGTGCAAGCTGATCCTCAAGCCCGACCGCTTCACCTCGGCTCATGTTTTCAAGGAGTTCGCGGCGCTGGTCCAGCGCGCGGCTCAAACGACCGGCATCGGCTATCAGCACACGCCCAAGTCACAGCAGCGGCCCGAAGTGCGCGAGGTCCTGTTCCTCGATACCGGCAGTTACCAACTCTACAACAACAGTTTCATCGTGCGACGACGCATCGCGTATGAAGACGGCTTCGCGATCGGCGATCCCGAAATCGTCTTCAAGTACCGCAGCGACGACATGGCCAAGGCCCAGGCCCTCGACGTCCGGCCGCACATCGACGGCAAGTACAAGATCAAGTTCAAGCTCGAGGTGATGCCGCTCAAGGAGAAGATCGGTGGCATCCGGCGTCTCCTCTCACACAATGTCGAGTTCGGCCTCAGCCAGGCACCGCAGGCAGCCCGAATTGTCATGTCGTCGCTCGGCAACATGTCACTGCCCGAACTCGCGCAGATCTTCCCGTCCCTGTCGTCGATTTCCTGCGACGGCCCCAACGACGTCTCGCTCGTCAACCAGACGATCGTCGAGGAGCTGCTGCAGGATATCTGCCTGCTCGACTTCGGCCACCACACGGCAGCAACGGCCAATCTCGGCCTGTGGCGTGCCCGCGGCGACCATCACGCCTTCGTGGGAGAGTTCGCCTTCCAGCTTCGTTTCGACGGGCCCGAAGACATCAGCCACAAGTCGCTGAACCATTGCGAGCGGTTCTTCCTGGAACTTCAGCAGGTCGCCGCCGACTGGCTGGCGCTCACCACGACCAAGACCGGCGCCGTCTACCGCCTGAAGGGTAACCCGCCGCAAGCGCACGAATGAGCCTCGCCGAATCCGCGCCCCCGCCTCCTCCATCGCTTGGGAAGCTCTTCTGGGTCTTCCTCGTCATGGGCGCGACCAGCCTGGGCGGCGGCGTGGTCGCCTACCTGCGCACCGGCCTCGTCGTGCGCCAGCGCTGGCTCGACGATCTGAGTTTCGTCGAGCTGCTCTCGATCAGCCAGACGCTGCCCGGACTCAACGCCACCAACATGTCGATCCTTGTGGGCGACCGCCTGCGCGGCGGCAGGGGCGCCCTGGTCGCCACGTTAGGCATGTGCCTTCCTGGCGCCAGTCTCATGATCGCTGCCGGCTTTCTCTATGGCGCCGGCGGAGACGGCCCCTGGTCGAAGGCCTTCCTCCATGGAATCGCAGCCGGAGCAGTCGGCCTCATCGTCGTCGTCCTCGTCCAGCTCGGCTCCAAGACGCTGAAGACCTTCGCCGACTATGTATTCGTGGTAGCCACCGCTGCGGCGGTCGCCTTCTTCAAGGTGCCGGTGCC
>JABMNB010000713.1 GCA_013205335.1 Rhodospirillales bacterium | reverse complement strand
TTATCGTCCCGAAATTGTAGTCCATCTCGGCTTCACCGGGCCGCGAGCTCACGGTGTAGTCGAAGTTGAACTCACTTTCTCCAGACGACACCCAGCGGAAACTCCAGCCCATTCGCTTGGCGTACGCTTCGAGCGTGGCGAGCGGCGCGCGCGAGACGGCGACCAGCGCGGTGTCGCGATGCGCGGGATGCACATCGATGCCGTTGAAGTTGTCGGCCCAGAAGGAGCAGCTCTTGCACGCCTCGCTCCAGTCCGGGCCGAACATGAGGTGATAGACCAGAAGCTGGCCATGGCCGCCAAACAGGTCGGCCAGTGTCACACGGCCTTCCGGAGCCTCGAACGAATACTGCTTCTCGACCCGCTCCCAGGGCGGCGCCCGGCGCTGGCGCGACAGCTCGTCCCGCAGTCGGGTGAATTCCTTCTCCTTCGCGAGGAAGTCGCGTCTGGCGGCGAGCCACTCCTGGTGGGAGACCACGGGGTGAGCGGTCATGCCGTCCTCCCGAGATAAGCGACGAGCTTGTCGAACGTGCCGTCCCAGCCGCGCTGGTGATTGCCGAAGCTATCGGTACCCTCGAACGGTCCATGGACCAGGATCACCTCGGTATGGTTGCCCATGGCGCGAAGCTCGACGCGTACCGTCGTTTCGTGGCCGCGCCCGCGGTTGAAGTCGACGTCCGCGTGATGGGCCCAGCTGAAGACCAGCCGTTCGGGGCGCACGACGTCGAGATAGACGCCCGACGAGGCGAAGACGCCGCCCGCGTGGCGGCCATCGATCCGCCAGGCCCCACCGGGCCGTACGTCGATCTCGCACAACGTGATCGCCACACCGGGCGGACACATCCATTGGACGAACTGCTCCTGCTTGGTCCAGGCATCGAACACAGGTTCGCGCGGGGCATCGAAGATCCGGCTGACATGGAGCGTCTTGTCATCGGGTCTTGCGTCGGGCACGGGACTTTCCTTTCGTCGGCTTGGAGTCGGCTTCGGGGCGCTTCAGGAAGGCGTCGAGGCGATCGAAGCTCGCTTCCCAGAACTTCCGGTAATGCTCGATGCAGTCCACCGCCGCGCGCAACCCCTCGCCGCGCAGCTCGCAGCGGCGCCATTGCCCCTCCGTGTGGAGCTCGATCAGGTGGGCCTCCGTCAGAACCTTGAGATGCCGAGACACTGCCGGCAGCGACATTTCGAAAGGCTCCGCCAGGGCCGCAAGATCCAGCTCGTGTCGGTGCGGCTGCTGGCCGACGGCGCCGAGGTCGTGCGGGCGAGCGCGCTGCGCATCCGCATCGATCCGAAGGAGATGCCGGCAATCGCCAGCGGACCTCCCGTCACTCTCGCGATGCCCGAACTTTGCGGCCCGCCCGAATTCTTGGCGACCGAAACACCATTCCTCAAGGGCATCGAGATGCGAACGGCCAAGGGCGGCTTCCGCATCCCCGGTCCGGCCGCGGTCTGGTATCGCGCGGCCCGGCCCATCGTGGAGGGCGCGGAGATCTCGCCCCTGATGCGCGCCGTGATCGCCGCCGACTTCTGCAACGGCACCTCGTCGGTCTTCGACATGAACGACTGGACGTTCATCAACGCCGACCTGACCGTCAGCCTCGGCCGCGAGCCGGCCGGAGAGTGGGTGCTGCTCGACGCCGAGACCTGGATCGGGCCGGACTCCATCGGCATTGCCGCTGCGCGGCTTGCCGACAGGCAGGGCTACTTCGGCCGCGCCGTCCAGAGCATCATTTTCGAGAAGCGCTGAAGCTCAAGTGAATGCCCCTAGCCGCGCTTCCAGATCGTGCCCTTCGGCCCGTCCTTGAGGATCACGCCCCTGGCCTTGAGGTCGTCGCGGATGCGGTCGGACTCCTTGAAGTCCTTCGCCTTGCGCGCGGCCTGACGCGCAGCAATCGCCGCCGCGATCTCGGCGTCCGATGGACCGGCTGCCGATGCGACCGGCGTCCAGCGGAACCAGGCTTCGGGATCCTGCTGCAGGAGGCCCAGCGCCCCCGCGCCGGCCTTGAGTTCCGCGGGATCGCGAAGCTGATGCACGGCGCTGATCGCCTGCGGGGTGTTCAGATCATCGCAAAGCGCATCCTCGACAGGCCGCGGCACCGGGATCGAGGCGAGTTCCTTCGATCGCAGCACACCATACCAGCGGTCGAGGGTCGCCCTGGCCTGGGTCAGCCCTTCATGCGTGAAGTCCAGCGGCTGGCGATAGTGCGCCGACAGCAGCAGCAGCCGAATTGCCTCGCCGGGATACTGATCGAGCAACTCGTGCACCGTGAGGAAGTTGCCGAGCGACTTACTCATCTTCTCGCCGGAGATGTTCAGGAAGCCGTTGTGCATCCAGTACTTCGCCATGAAGGCGTGACCGAAGGCCGAGCGGCTCTGCGCGATCTCGTTCTCGTGATGGGGGAAGATGAGGTCGAGACCGCCGGCATGGATGTCGAAGGTCTCGCCGAGATGAGCGGCGCTCATCGCCGAGCATTCGATGTGCCAGCCCGGCCGGCCGCGTCCCCACGGGCTCGGCCATCCGGCTTGCGCATCCGTCGAAGGCTTCCACAGCACGAAGTCGGCGGCGTCCTTCTTGTAGGGCGCCACCTCGACTCGTGCTCCCGCGATCAACTCGTCGCGCGAGCGGCGCGACAGGCGGCCGTAATCCTCCATGCTGGGCACGCTGAACAGCACGTGACCCTCCGCTGGATAGGCATGCCCGCGAGCGATCAGCCGCTCGATCAGAGCGATCATCTCGCCGACATACTGCGTGGCCCGCGGCTCGACTTCGGGCGACAGCGCGCCGAGCCGGCCCATGTCGCTCTGATAGGCTGTCGCAGTGCGTTCGGTCAGACGCTCGATCGGCTCGCTGTTCTCTGCGGCCCGCGTCATGATCTTGTCGTCGATGTCGGTGATGTTGCGGACGTACGTCACCTTCGGATAGCGCCGCTTGAGCAGGCGATAGAGAACGTCGAACGCCACGACGGGACGCGCGTTTCCGATGTGGACATAGTCGTAGACGGTCGGACCGCAGACATAGAGGCGCACATTGGCCTCATCGAGCGGCACGAACGGCTCTTTCTCGCGCGACAGCGTGTTGTAAACGACGAGGGACATCGCCCCTTCTCCCAACTCAAATGCGAACGAAGGCTAACTGGGCCCGCTGGGCCTCAGGCCTCGATACATCGCGCGATGCGCGCGCCGGGAAGAAAGAACTGCGACATGGTGGCAATCTATACGATGGGTTCTTGCCGCGCAATTCCACGCCCACGGCAACGCTTTCTAGGCCTCTCGACCATGAAGCCGTTCCGTCGACCGCGCCCGACCGATCAGCGGCAGCAGCTTCGCCATCTCCGGACCCTTTTCCTGCCCGGTGAGCGCCAGACGCAACGGATGGAACAGGGCGCGCCCCTTGCGGCCGAGGCCCGAGGTCCAGTTTTTCCAGGTCGTGTCGTCCCACGGCTCGGGCGGCAGTTTGCCCGCCGCTTCGGCGAGGAAGTCCGCATCCTCGATCAGCGGCCGGATCGGCCCCCGCACGACATTCGCCCAGGATCGGGCGTCGGCGAGGGTTGCGAGGTTGCCGCGGACCGCGAGCCAGAAGATTTCGCCGAGATCGGCGTGGAACTCGCGCAAGCGTGACGAGACCGTGTCGTAGGGCAACATGTGGAGCGAGCGCGCATTGAGCTGCGCCAGCTCCTCCTCGGAAAAGCGTGCTGCCGCGCGACCGACGCGCCCGAAGTCGACCGACGCCACCAGCGCCTCGAGAGAGATCACCGGCTCGACCGGATCGGAGGTGCCGAGGCGCGCGAGCAGGGCCGAGATCGCCACGGCCTCGATGCCGCGCTCGCGCAGGTCGGCGATCGACAGCGAGCCGGTGCGCTTGCTGAGGCCACCGCCCGCCACGTCGACCAGCAGGGGCAGGTGCGCGAAGACCGGCACCGCGGCGTCGAGCGCCTGGAACATCTGGATCTGGGCGCCGGTGTTGGTGACATGATCTTCGCCGCGGATCACGTGCGTGATGCCGAAGGCGATATCGTCGACCACCGAGGTGAAGCTGTAGAGATGGGTGCCGTCGGCGCGCACCAGCACCGGATCGCTCTGGCTCGCCTCGTCGACATGCTGCGGTCCGCGCACCAGGTCGTCCCAGCGCACGTCCTCGGTCGCGAGCTTGAAGCGCCAGTGCGGCCGGCGTCCCTCGCCTTCCAGTCGCGCACGATCGGCGTCTGTGAGCTTCAGCGCCGCGCGGTCGTAGACAGGCGGGCGGCCCTGGGCCATCAGGCGCTTGCGGCGGAAGTCGAGTTCCTCCGGCGACTCGTAGCAGGGATAGAGCCGGCCCGAGGCGATCAGCCTGTCGCGCGACGCGTCGTAGTGCGCGAGCCGGTCGGACTGCTTTTCCTTGCAGGCCCAGTCCAGTCCCAGCCACAGCAGGTCGCGTTCGATGCCGGCCTCGAACTCCGGCCGGCTGCGCGCCACGTCGGTGTCGTCGAGACGCAGGATGAACGTGCCGCCGTACCGCCGCGCGTACAGCCAGTTGAACAGAGCCGCCCGGATGTTGCCGACATGCAGGAACCCGGTAGGACTCGGCGCGAAACGGACGACGGGTCGGGAGCCGGGTGGGACCATGGCGGCGACTTGTGGCGGCGGGTCGTTGGCGGGTCAAGCCGGCTCCGCTAGTCTCCGGCTCACAACGGAGGAAACCAAAGAACATGCGCACCGAGGACATCGAATACCGGGCCGACGGCGTCCGCATGGTCGGCCAGTATGTCGTCGACGACAGCAGATCCGGCCGGCGCGCCGGGGTGCTGGTCTGCCATGAGGGGCCGGGCCTCACCGAGCACACCAAGAAGATCGCCGCCCGGCTGGCGGGTCTGGGCTATGCCGCCTTCGCGATGGACTATCACGGCGACGGCAAGCCGCTCGCCGATCCCACCCAGACGATGGCGCGGCTCGGTCCCTGGATGGCCGACCCGACCGGCATTCGCGCGCGGGCTCTGGCAGCGCTGGACGTGCTCAAGGCCCAGGAGGAAGTCGACCCGGCCCGACTCGCCTCGATCGGCTACTGCTTCGGCGGCACGACCTCGCTCGAGATCGCGCGCAGCGGCGCCGACGTGAAGGCGGTCGTGGGCTTCCACTCCGGCCTCGCCACCGCGCGGCCGCAGGACGCCGTCAACATCAAGGCCAAGGTCCTGGTCTGCATCGGCGCCGACGATCCGATCATCCCGCCCGAGCAGCGTGCGGCGTTCGAAAGGGAGATGAAGTCCGCCGGCGTCGACTGGCGGCTGCAGCTTTATGGCGGTGCGGGCCACAGTTTCACCAACCCGGCCGCAGATTCGCGCGGCATGAAAGGCTTCTTCTATCATGAGGCCACCGACCGCCGGTCGTGGAACGCCATGATCGAGCTGTTCAACGAGACTCTCGTTTAGAACCGAAGATCCAGGGAGGATGAAAAGATGAACCGTCGCCAATTGATCCTGGTGGGCGCCGCGGCGCTCGCCGCACCGTCCATCGCCCGCGCCCAGGGAAAATACCCCGACAGGACGATCCGATTCGTCATTCCCTTCGCGCCGGGCGGACCTACCGACATCATCGGCCGTATGGCCGCGGACAAGCTCACCGCAATCCTCGGCCAGCAGGTCATCGTCGACAACAAGGCGGGCGCGACCGGCTCGATCGGCGCCGTCGACGTGAAGAACGCCAGGCCCGACGGCTACACTCTGCTCTGCGCCCCCTCCTCCACCCATGCCATCAACCCGACGGCCTTCGCCAAGCCGGCCTACGATGCGGTGAAGGATTTCACGCCGATCGCCTCGATCTGCGTCAACCCGCTGGTTCTCGTGGCGCGTCCCGACATGCCCGACACGGTGATGGGCCTCGTCGAGCTGATGAAGAAGAACCCGGGCAAATACTCCTACGGTTCCTCGGGCGCCGGCTCGATCATCAATCTCGCCGGGGAGTATTTCAAACGCGAGGTCGGCGGTATGGACGTCGAGCACATCCCCTACAAGGGATCGATGCCGGCGTTGCAGGACATGATGGGCGGCCAGACCGCCTGGATGTTCGAGACCTTCAGCACGACGTTGCAGCTGCACAAGGCCGGCAAGGTCCGCATCCTGGCCTACGCCTACCGCCCGGCGCGCACCGATCGCGCCGGAAATCCCGACGATGATCGAAGCCGGCGTAAAGGGCTACGAGGCCTACACGTTCAACCTGATTCTGGGTCCGGCCAACGTCCCGCAGCCGGTCGTCGACGTGCTCGATCAGGCGTCGCGCCGAATGATGAAGGATCCGGCCACAATCAAGTTCCTGGAAGACATCGCGGCGGTGCCGTCGACCGACACCTCGCCGCAAGTCACGGCGAAGTTCATCAAGGACGAGATCGCGAAATGGGCGCCGGTGATCCGCGACGCCGGCATCAGGATCGAGTAGCGCGAAGCCTCAGCGATATCCTGCCGGCGGAGGCACGTTGCCCGGTGCCGGGGTGATCGGCGCCTGCTGCGGCATTTGCGACGGCGTGGGCAGGTTCATGCCGCCAGGGCCCGTGCCAGAACCTTCGTTCGACGAAGCGACGCGACCCGGAGCATTCGTGCCGGTTCTGCTGATGTAGTAGCCGGCAACGGCGTTGGAATCGTCGCCCGCCGTCTTGGCCGGCACGTCGATGACGCCAACGCGGGCACCGCTCTTGTCGATCCGGTAGCCTTCCGGATCGAGCTGGTAGCCTTCATTGTCGATGCGGACGCCGCCCGGCTGGGTCCGATAGGCCGCAGGCGGCGTCGTTTCACCGTAAAGGGGCTGGGGCAGCGGATCGCAGGCGGCGAGCATCGAAACGCCGAGCGTCGCAGCCATAAAACGTCTCGCAGCCATCAAGCCCCCTCATCGTGTGGTCGACTGCGGGCTGATGATGTTGCCGTTGCGGTCGAGCCGGTTTCCCTGACCATCATAGCGGAAACCATACTCGTCACGGAAGGCCTCAACGCCGGCCGGCGGGGTCGGCTGGTAGACCACTGGCGGGGTGGCGTAGGTGCTGGTCGTCGTGGTTGTCGCCGGACCGTAATAGGGCGGGCCGCCCGGCGCCGTCGTATAGTAGGTGGTCGTCGAGCCCGGATAGTAGCCGGGACCGGGCACCGAGGTCGCATTCGCCTGGTCGCGGTAGCGGCGGGCGTCGACTTCACGGGCCACGCAGCGGTCATATATCGAGCTGCCGGGGGTCAGGCCGTAGGAATAGCAAGCGTTGCGGGCGTCGGTGTCGAGACTGGCGACGGTATAGCCGACCGGGACGCGGCCCTGGGCCCGGGCGGCGGCCTCCCGCGAAACGCAGCGGTTGTAGTTGTCGGTGCCGACGCGGAAGCCGTAGTCCACGCAGGCCTGTTCGGAAGTGCTCACCGCGTAGCGGGGGCTGGCCGTGCGGGTTTCATAGGTGGTGCTGCTGCAGGCGGCGGCGGCCAGGCCGAGGGCTGTCACGGCGAGAATCTTCGTGGCGATCATGAGTGTCCTCCAGGGAATTTCCTGACCACGGAACGTGCCATGGGAGTTGCAGGTTCCCTGCAGGAGTCACGCCGCCTTCTTGACCACTCCGTCCCGCAGTTCGCGGCGCAGGATCTTGCCGACATTGCTCTTCGGCAGGTCGTCCCGGAACTCGATGTGCCTGGGCCGCTTGTAGCCCGTCAGCTCCCTGGCGCAGTAGGCGGCGAGGGCCTCCCTGGTAAGCGCGGGATCCTTCTTCACCACGAACAGCATCACCGCCTCCCCGGAGTTGGCATCCGGCACACCGATCGCCGCACATTCGAGCACGCCGGGATGGGCCGCGACGACCTCCTCGACCTCGTTGGGATACACGTTGAAGCCCGAGACCAGGATCATGTCCTTCTTGCGATCCACGATCTTGATGTAGCCGCGTGCATCCATGATGCCGACGTCGCCCGACTTGAAGAACCCGTCCGCCGTCATGACCTTCGCGGTCTCCTGCGGCTGCTGCCAATAGTCCCGCATGACCTGTGGACCGCGGATCGCGATCTCACCCGCCTGCCCCAGCGCCACGTCCTTGCCGTCATCGTCGAGAATCCGGATTTCGACGTTGGGCAAGGGCAAGCCGATGGTGCCCGTATAGGCCTCCGAGTCGGTGGGGTTGCAGGTGACGCCGGCCGATGTTTCGCTCAAGCCGTACCCCTCGCAGACCGGACAGCCGGTGATGGCGAGCCACTTCTTCGCCACCGACTCCTGAACCGCCGTGCCGCCGCCGTTCGAGATGACCAGTTCGGAGAAGTCGAGCCTGGCGAACTCAGGCCGGTTGGCCAGCCCATTGAACAGCGTATTGACTGCCGGAAAGACGTTGATCCTGTACTTCGACAGATCCTTGATCATGCCGTCCAGATCGCGCGGGTTTGGAATGAGCACGTTGAGCGCGCCAGTGCGCAGGCCGAGCAGGCCGCAGGTGACGAACGCGAACACATGGTAGAGCGGCAAGGCGCACACGATGGTGAGCTGGCCGCTGATCTTCCTGCGCTGCAGCCCCGGTTGCATCCAGGCTTCCGAGGCCAGCAGATTGGCGACCAGGGTGCGATGGAGCAGGGTCGCGCCCTTCGAGACCCCGGTCGTGCCACCCGTGTATTGCAGGACCGCGACGTCGTCGGGACCGAGCTGCGGCCGGTCCAACGTCATCCTTCGCCCTGCGCTGATGGCATCGTTGAACTTAACATGGCCCGGCAACGACCAGGCCGGCACCATCTTGCGCATGGTGCGAACGACGAAGTTGACGATCGGGCCCTTGGGGAATCCAAGCAGATCGCCCATCGAGGCGACCACGACATGCTTGACGGCGGTGTGCGCGACCACCCGCTGCAGCGTCGTCGCGAAATTCTCGAGGATGATGATGGCTTCGGCGCCGGAGTCGCGAAGCTGATGCTCGAGTTCGCGACCGGTGTAAAGCGGGTTGACGTTGACGGCGATGAAGCCTGCCCGCAGCACCGCGGCGACGGCGACCGGATATTGCAGGACATTCGGCATCATGATCGCAACGCGCGCGCCACGCTTCAGGCCGCGCCCCTGCAGCCACGCGCCGAGGGCCGTCGACAGGAAGTCGATCTCGCCGAAGGTCAGCGCCTTGTCCATGCAGACATAGGCCCGCTTGTCGCGATGCTTCGAGAAGCTCTCTTCGAACAGAGACACGACGCTGGCATAGGCCGATGGATCGATGTCCGCCGGCACGCCTGGCGGATAGCTCTTGAGCCAGAAGCGGTCCACGTCGTTTCTCCCGGAACGTATTGCTCGTTGGACAGCACTATAGCGTCGACCCACAAAAAAAAGCCCGTCCTCGCGACGGGCGTTCGAGTTGCATGTTCTGCCCGTATGGGCAGATCCGGCGCACCGGCGGCACGGGGAAACCGGAGTGGCGCAGTCCTGAGGACGGTGCGCCGACTCCGCCTCAGTTCACTCGTGCTACGATTTCTTGTCGACCGTGGTGCGGATCTGTTCGTAGGATTCCTTCATCCGCTCCTGCACGATCTTGAAAGCCTCGGTGCTCGACTTCTGCACCAGTTCGGCAATGTCCTTGGTGTTGGCGATCGCCGCTTCCATCGCCTTCTTGGCGAACTCGGCCTGCTTGGCCATGACTTCCTGAGGATTGCCGCCCGGCTTGTAGGATTGCGCCATCTCGGCCATGTCCCTCATCGCGGCCTCGAAGATCTCCTTCTGCTTCTGCGCGATCTCGCTCGCGCCTCCGGCCATCGCCTGCCACGACCTGGTCATCGCCTCCAGGTTCTTCTGCTGCTGCTCCATGATCTTCGTCATGTCGAAAGACGGGACCTTGAGCTGTTCGCCGAATTTCTTGAACATGTCGGTGAAGTTCTGTGCTGGATCGGCCATGCGAACCTCCTGTGGTTACAGGTGCAGCTTCAACCCCTGCTCCAGCGCGTGCAAGGCCAATCCGGCGAGCCCGCCGATCATGGCACCATTGAAACGGATATATTGCAGATCGCGTCCGACCGTCAGCTCGATGCGGCCGATCAGCACGTCGATGTCCCAGGACTTCACCTGGTCGGCGATGAAGCGGCCGACGCCGCTCTTCTGACTCTGCACGAAATCTGCAAGGACCCGCACCATGCCGCGGTTGATTTCGGCGCGGATCGCCGGATCGCGCGCCAGCTGGCTGCCGACATCGACCAGCATCACTTCGAGCTGCCGGCGAACCTGGCTGTCGTCGGCGCGCGCATCCCGTTCGAGAAACGCCCGCACGCTCTCCCAGGCACCCTCGGCCATGGTCGCGATCTCCCGCCGTGCCAGCAGGTCGCGCTTCAGGCTTTCGGCGCGGCGGGCAAAGGCTTTCGACGTGCGCAGGCGTTCGATGAAGTTTGCAACGAAGCTGTTGAACTCCTGTCGCAACGGGTGGTTGGCATCGCCGCGCGCGTCCTTGATGAAAGCCGAGGTCGAGGCGACGATCTTGCGCAGCAGATAGGCGTCGGCACGGTAGAGATTGAACAGCGCCGGCAGCTCGTGGCGAATCTTCTCCCGCAGAGCCGCCAGCGTCTCCTCGTTGGCCAGCACCTTCTCCAGCGCCACCAGCAACTCGTCGAGAAGCCGCTGGTGCCGCCCCTTCTCGGTGACGGCGCTCAGCAGGCCTGCCGCCAGCGGCGCGAGTTCGATCCGCTCCAGCTCGGCCATGGCGCGCTTGCCGAGGAAACCCTTGAGTCCGGATTGTTCGACGGCGGCCAGGGCCTGCGGCACCAGTCGCACCATGAAGCCCGCAAGCGCGGCGCTGCGCTCGCGGTCGCTCAGCCAGTCGGCCACGAGGCTGGCGAAGTCGACTTCGCGCAGACGCGCTTCGACCGGTTCGGGCGCCAGGAAATTCGTCTCGATGAACTCGCCGAGATTCTCCGCAATGCGATGGTGATTGCGCGGCACGATCGCGGTGTGCGGGATCGGCAGGCCGAGCGGCCGACGGAACAGGGCCACGATGGCATACCAGTCGGCCAGCCCGCCGACCGTCGCCGCCGCCGCGAAAGCCGCAACATAGCCCCAGGCCCAGTGGAGCGGCTCGAGGTGCCGCGCCACGATGAACAGCGCCGCCGTCGCCACCAGCAACAGCGTTGCCGCGAGCTTGATGCGCCGCAGCGAACGCCCGCGCTCGGCGTCGCGGTTCAACTGACGGCCCACATGCCCAGCACTCCATTTTCCGCTTCATCGGAGGCGGAGTCGTGGGAATCGGACAGCTTGTTTCGCGGCATGAAGTGTCGGCTCTCCAAGTTTCGGGGTCGTTATAGCAAGCGCACGCTGATTCCGTCGTATAGTCCCTCCAACTGCATGTTCCCGGGAGGACAGCCATGAAGGTCGGATATATCGGTGTCGGCAATATGGGCGGCCCCATGTGCCGCAACCTCATCAAGCGCAGCAACCATGCGGTCACGGTATTCGACCTGAATCCCGAGGCCGTGAAGACCTGCACCGATCTCGGCGCAAGCGCCGCGAAATCCGTCGCCGAGGTGACCCAGGGCGCCGACATCGTGATGACGTCGCTCCCCATGCCCCGTGACGTCGAGGCCGTGGCTCTGGGCGACGGCGGCATCCTGGCCAATCTCGGCAAGGGCCAGACCTACATCGACCTCAGCACCAACGCGCCGTCGATGGTGAAGAAGATCGGCGCCGCCATGGCCGCCAAGGGCATCGCCATGCTCGACGCACCGGTGAGCGGCGGCACGGTCGGCGCCGAGGCCGCGACCATCGCCATCATGGTGGGCGGCGACAAGAAGGCGTTCGACGACGCGCTGCCGGTGCTGCAGTCGTTCAGCGCCAACGTGATCCACATGGGCGAGCTGGGCACCGGCACGGTGGCCAAGCTGGTGAACAACATGATGGCCTTCTGCAACGCGGCCGCCGCGGCAGAAGGCCTGATGCTGGGTGTCACGGCCGGCCTCGATCCGCAGAAGCTCATACAGGTCATCGCCAGCTCCAGCGGCAATTCAGCGGTCTTCAAGTCCTTCTCGGAACGCGCCCTCTCGGGCAAGTTCTCGCCGCCGTCCTTCGCCCTCAACCTCGCGCACAAGGACCTCCACCTCGCGATGGAACTGGCCGATGAACTCGACGTGCCGCTGCCGCAAGGCTCGGCGACGCACAACCTGCAGCGCATGGCCCGCCGCATGGGCCTCGGCAACAACGACAGCTCGGCGATCCTGCAGGTCTACGAGTCGGTCCTGAAGAAGACCGTCAAGCCTTAGGCCAAACAACAACCTCATGCTGAGGAGGCCGCAAAGCGGCCGTCTCGAAGCATGGGCGCGCGCACCACGTTTGTTGCCCATCCTTCGAGACACCGCGCTTCGCGCGGTTCCTCAGGATGAGGTGGTGACTCTACGCAAGATGCTTTGCGATCAGGCGCGCGACGAGGTCGGCATGGGTGCCGGCCACGTCGTGATCGCCGCCCGGCACGATCTCGAGGCAGGCATCTGGCAGGCGCGACGCGAGATGCCGCCCCACCGCGACCGGGCTCACCGCATCCCTGTCACCCCAGATCAGCAGGGTCGGTGCCGCGATCTTCTCGACCGGCAACGGCGGCGATGCGGTGCCATCGGTGATCCACGCGGCGGCCTTCGGGAAAGAACGGCGATAGTCGGCGCGCCATTCGGCGGCGCCGAGACCCACCATGTCGACGCCTCCCGACGTCACGCACAGCACCATCCGGCGCACCCGCTCCGGATGCTCCAGGGCGATCTGCGCGGCGAGGACGCCCCCCATCGACTGCGCAACCAGATCAACCGGCCCGTCCATCTTCGCCGTCACCAGCCGCTTCAGGTTGTCGAGGCCACGAACCGCCGAATCGTGCGGCTGGGCACCGAGGCCCGGCCAGCCGAAATGCTCCGTGGGCCAGTCGGCCGGAAGCGCCGCCGCGACCGGCTTCCAGAAATGCGGAGAGCCACCGGCGCCGGGCAGGAACAGGATTCTGGTTCCGGTCACGGTCACAGTCCCAGCCTGC
>JABMNB010000712.1 GCA_013205335.1 Rhodospirillales bacterium | reverse complement strand
GGCCCGTGTAGACCACGATCTTGCCGCCCGGCAGGCAGAAGGCATTGGGCTCGTTCTTGTCGACGGTCTTGAATTCCCAGCGAAAGCGCGGCGCGCGCCACATTTCCTGCGGCGGATGCTCGGCGGCGTTGGCGATGCGCCGGCCGACCTTCTCGACCAGTGCGTTGGTCTGCGCGTCGCGCGACAGCGGCTCCTTGTTCAAGACCTCGCGATAGGCCTGCAGGCCCATCTCGCGTTCCTCGTTCTCGCTCACCAGCATGATTTGCGAACGGCCGGACACCGGTGCCGTCTCGCATGCAGCGAGCAGGGAGGCGAGGCCGCACACGATCAGCAGGGAACGCAGGATGGAGGGCATTGGGCCGAAGTCTAGGGGCCGGCTCACGCCCGGTCGAGAGCGCGGCCAGCGAGCGTTGCTACCCGATCGGCGAAGAAAATATTACGTCAGTCGGCGAAGAAGTCCGGTCCGCCGCGGCGCTTCAGTTCCTCGCCGGCATCGCGGCCGAGGGCAGCGGCCTCGCCGATCGATCCACGACGTTCCGTTGCGATCACTTCCGATCCGTCGGGCCGGGCGATCAGTCCGCGCAGATGCAGCGCGCCGCCCGTCAGGATCGCGTGTCCCGCGATCGGCGTGCGGCAGGAGCCGTCGAGCACGACGAGCATCGCATGCTCGGCGCGTACGCAGACGGCGGTGGGCTCGTGATCGATGGCGGCGAGCCATCCGCGCGTCTGCGCGTCGTCGGCGCGCGCTTCGATGCACACCGCACCCTGGCCGACGGCCGGCAGCATCTCGGCTTCCGGGATGGCCGTGCCGACACCGGTCCTGCCGAGTCGCTTCAGCCCAGCAAGCGCCAGGATCGTCGCCTGCACGGTACCGTCGGCGCGTTTTGCGAGGCGGGTGTCGACATTGCCGCGCAGCGTGACGATCCGAAGGTCCGGCCGACGATGGAGCAGCAGCGCCTTGCGACGCAGCGCCGAGGTGCCGACGATCGCGCCCTGCGGCAGATCGTCGATGCGCGCGAGGTCGCCCGCGATCAGCACATCGCGCGCGTCTTCGCGCGGCAGGAACGCCGAAATGGCCAGGCCGGGTGGCTGCGCCGTGGGCATGTCCTTCATGCTGTGGACGGCGGCGTCGATGCGACCCTGCAGCAGGGCTTCCTCGATCTCCTTGACGAACAGTCCCTTGCCGCCGGCTTCCGAGAGCGGCCGGTCCTGGATCACGTCGCCCGTGGTCCGGATGGCCACGATCTCGATGGCGCCGGGGCCGGCGAGCGCCGGGACGGCCTTGGCGAGCGCATCGCGCACCAGGCCGGTCTGGGTGAGGGCGAGAGGGCTGCCGCGGGTGCCGAGCCGGAGGAGGGGGGCCGTCATGCGCGCTGCTCTAGCGTAGGTCGCTCCGTCACGCCAGAAGGCGTGGTGCCGACAGGTCGCGGTCAGTGGCAGTTGCGGTGCCCGAGGCCGGCAGGCATGAAGGCGGCGAACAGAGCGCGAGCATGAGCCAGGATCTCGAAATCGTACCGTTGTTCGCCACGCCGCTCGTCGTCCACGACGTGCCGGACGCGGCCGCGTTGAATGCCGACCTGCGACGGGTCATCGAGGAGCGCGAGAAGTCCCACCCCGGCACACAGGCTTCCAACGAGGGCGGCTGGCAGTCGACCTGGGACATGGAGCGCTGGGGCGGCGTGCCGGCGCTGAAGCTGCTGGCCATCGCCCGCAACGTCGCCAATCGCGTCACGATCGACCGTTCCGGCAACGCCGGCGGGGGCCCCCATCCCGGCGTTTTCGCCGTGACGTGGCGCGCCAACATGTGGGCGAACATCAACCGCAGCGGCCACGGCAACCTGGCGCACACGCATCCCGGCGCCTTCTGGTCCGGAGTCTACTATGTCGACGACGGCGGCATCGCCGCCGATCCGTCGCTGGGCGGGGCGCTCGAATTCATGGACCCGCGCGGGGCGGCCCCGGTGATGTATGCACCGCATCTCGGCTTCGCGATGAAGGGCGGCCTGTCGGGCGGCGCCAACGAGGTCCTGCAGCCGAAGGCCGGCCGGATGGTCCTGTTCCCGTCGTGGCTGCTCCACCAGGTTCGCCACTATCGCGGCACGGCCGAACGCATCTCGATCGCGTTCAATCTGAACCTGTAGAGTCTTTCTAACAATTACCTCACCCTGAGGAGCGCTCCCCCTCGAATACCTCGGGGTAAACTCCGGAGCGCGTCTCGAAGGGTGGGCACGAGCACGGCGTCTGTTGCCCATCCTTCGAGACGCGCCCGGAGTTTACCCCGAGGTATTCGAGGGGCGGCGCTCCTCAGGATGAGGTAAGTGCTTGAATCGATTCTTTTCATTTCCGGTCAGCCTCTGAGGAGGTGCGCGTAGCGCACCGTCTCGAAGGATGGGTTACAGGCATGGTGCTCGTG
>JABMNB010000711.1 GCA_013205335.1 Rhodospirillales bacterium | reverse complement strand
CGCGTCGGATAGGCCGGATTGGGCTGCACCAGCCAGCCGAGCTGCGACGCCTGCACCGTGCGCGGCGCCGCCGGCACCGCGGGGGCGGCCTGCTGCGGCTGGCCGTCGACCGGTGCGGCCGGCCGCGGCGGTGTGGGTGGCCTCCTCTGCGCCGGCTTCGGTTCCGGCGGTTTGGGCTTGGGCTCGACCGTCTTCTCCAGCGGCGAAATCTCCGGCGGCGGCGGTTCGTCCGGCGGCGGCAGCTCGACCTTGGTCAGCGGGAACTCCGGCGGCGGCAGGTCGGGCGGCGGAGGCTCGACGATGGCCGCCAGTTCGGGCGGCGGAGGCTCGACGATGGCCGCCAGTTCGGGCGGCGGCGGCGTCAGGTCGACCGGCGGCGGCGGCTCGGAATTCTCGATCTCGGGCTGCGCCGGCTCCTCGGCCGGCACCATCCGCACTTCCATCGGCGCGACGTCGCCCACGATCAATTTAACCGGCTCGACCTGCGTCAGCGCCCAGCCGCCCCCGACATGAAAGAAGATCACCAGCGCCAGGATGCCGCGGCGCGCCGCTGTCGATAGCGGCTCGCGCGACGGTCCCGGCGGACCTGGCTCCACGAAGGGCGGACTCGAGGACACGGATTCTACCACTGACAACGCCCCCTACAATTGGAGCGGGCTGACGGCCAATGCCACCGTGACGGCCACGGAGGCGGCAAAAATAGTGACGCCGACCGCGCGCCTGCGGTGAGTCTCCCCTCGCAGGAGGACGCCACTGATCGACAGGAAGATCATGCTGCCGGCCAGCCTGTCGATCAATAGTATCCACGGCACCGGCATCCGGCCGACCTTTCCCGCCGTGGCGGTGGCGACACTCATGAGGTGTCGCTCCACTGCCGTACGAGGTTATGGTAGCAGCCGATCAGCGACCGGCGCGCCAGCTCGTCGGCGTTGGTCTCGTTCAGGCGCTGGATGGCGTTGTCCATGTCAGGCAGCAGCGACCTCTGGATGTCGTCGCGGATCAGGCTCTGCGTCCAGAAGAAGCAGGCCGGCCGCACCCCCCGAGTGATCGGCGCCACCGAGTGCAGGCTGGTCGCCGGATAGACGACCATGTCGCCGGCCGCCAGCTTGACGCTATGCTGGCCATAGGTGTCCTCGATCACCAGCTCGCCGCCGTCATAGTCCTCGGGATTGGTGAGGAACAGCGTGGCCGACACGTCGGTCCGCAGCTTGCGCCCGTTATGCGGGTTGATGCGTACGCTGCCGTCGACATGCGGGGAACCAGCCCTGCAAGCTTGCGACCCAAACACTACCTGCAATGAAAAGTGGCGCGCCCGGTTGGATTCGAACCAACGACCTACCGCTTAGAAGGCGGTTGCTCTGATCCCCTGAGCTACGGGCGCCTGCCGTTCAAATACTATGCGCCACCTTGGCGCTCAGTGCGTCCAGCGGCCGACGCGGGTGTAGGAGAAATTGTCGGCGTAGGCCTTGGCCCTCACCGGGCGGCTGTGGGGAAGTTCGACCGTATACTGCCAGCCGTTCTTCTCGGCATGCGCCTTGGCTTCCTCGAGCGTCGGAAAGAACAGGCGGACCTGCTGCATCGTATTGCGGGAGCTCGTCCAGCCCATCAGCGGATCGATCTCCTTGCGCGACGGCTCCGGCTCCAGCACCCATTCATGGGTATTGCCCGTTCCCGACTGCATGGCCGTCTTGGCCGGCTTGAAGATGCGAACCTGCATGGCTTCCGCTTACTCCGTTTCGGGCGTGGTCGGGGCGGCCGGATTCGAACCGACGACCTTCTGCGCCCAAGGCAGACGCGCTACCAGACTGCGCTACGCCCCGCCGATACACCGCTTTGACGCGAGGGTTTCTACCAGCGGCCCCGCCGCCTCGAAAGCTCAATTTCCAGATGCTACACTACGACCATGTTCGATCAGACGCCCGAAGAAGGCCGGCCGGGCCGGGCCCCGTCCATAAATGTGCTGGGCGGCGTGCTCCAGCCCTGTTCCACCCAGCCCGTCACCGGCTTCTATCGCGACGGCTGCTGTAACACCGGCGCCGAGGATATCGGCCTGCACACGGTCTGCGTCGTCCTGACCGCCGACTTTCTCCTGTTTTCCAGGTCACGCGGCAACGATCTCAGTACGCCGATGCCGCAATATGGCTTCCCTGGCCTCAAACCGGGCGAGCGCTGGTGCCTGTGCGCCAGCCGCTGGAAGGAGGCGTTCGACGCCCAGGTCGCCCCCCAGGTGGTGCTCGAGGCAACCCATGCCGTCACCCTCCGCGTCGTCCCGCTCGCCGACCTGAAACAGCACGCCTTCCGGCCGCACTAGGTCAAAGCTGCGCTTCGCCGCGCAGCACCGGTACACACTGGCCCGCGATGGTGGCGCGGATACCGTCGGCGCCGCGGCGCGCCACGACGCGCAGCAGGCTTGGCCGGCCCATGACCACTCCCTGCTGGATGTCGAGGCGAAGCTCCGGATCGGTCGACAGCGACAGCAGCAGGGCGCCGAGCGGTCCCGCGGCACTGCCGGTTGCGGCGTCTTCGAACGTGCCGCCCAGCGGCGCGAACATGCGTGCCTGGGCGCTGCCCCTGGCGTCGTGCGCATAGAGATAGAGGCCGAGTCGGCCTTCCAGAGCCGGCACGGCCTCCACGGCCTGCCGGAACGACGCGACGTCCGGGGTGGCGCGCGACAGGGCGGCCGCCTCGACTTCCGCGATGACGAAGGGGTTGCCCAACGACGCCGCCACGGGCCGGTGCGCGCCCAGGCGAATGTCGGCCGGCTGCAGGCCGGCACAGGCCGCGATCGTTTCGATCGGCAGCTCCGGCCCAAGCGAAAGCGGCTGCGGCGCGGCAATGGTGGCACCCGTCGGCGCGCCTGACCCGTCACGCGCGACGTCGATCTCGACGAGGCCGGCCAGTTCCTCGAACAGGAGCTTGCCGCCGCGGTCCCTGCCCTGCTGTGCCAGCACATAGGCGGTGCCGACATTGGGATGGCCGGCGAATGGCATCTCGCGCGTGCGCGTGAAGATGCGCACCCGCGCCGTGTGCGCGGGATTCTCGGGCGGCAGCACGAAGGTCGTTTCGCTCAGGTTGAACTCGGCGGCGAGCGACTGCATCTCCGCATCGCTCATGCCGGCGGCGTCCGGAAAGACGGCGAGCGGATTGCCGCCGAAGCGGCGGTCGGTGAAGACGTCGACGGTGACGAAGGCATAGGTGCGCATGGCTCAGAAGATACCGTCGACTTCACCGTCGGCCGTGAGCCGGATGCCCTCCGCTGCCGGTACGCGGGGTAGACCGGGCATGCTCATGATCTCGCCCGCCATCGCCACGACGAAGCCGGCACCGGCCGACAGGCGTACCTCGCGGATCGGCAGCGTGTGGCCCGTCGGGGCACCGCGCAGCTCGGGATCGGCGGCGAAGCTGTACTGTGTCTTGGCGATGCAGACCGGCAGCCTGCCGTAGCCTGCCGCCTCCAGCGCCTTGAGGCGCCGCTGTGCCGGCCCGGCGATCGCCACGCCCGACGCGCGATAGATTTCGCGGGCGATGGTCTCGATCTTCTGCGCGAGCGGCATATCGTCGGGATAGAGCGGCTTGAAGGCCGCCTTGCCTTCGTCGAGCGTGGCGACGACGGCCCCCGCGAGGTCTTCCGCGCCGGCGCCGCCCCTGGCCCAGTGCTCGCAGAGATAGGCCTTGGCACCCGCCGCCGCGCACTGCGCCTCGATCATTTCCAGTTCAGCCGGCGTATCGGTCAGGAAGCGGTTGATGGCGACCAGCACCGGCAGGCCAAATTTGCGCAGGTTCTCGACATGGCGCAGCAGGTTGGGCAGGCCCCGCTGCACGGCGGCGACATCCTCCTTCTCAAGTGCTTTCTCGTCTCCGCCACCATGCAGCTTGAGCGCTCGCACGGTGGCGACGACCACGGCAAGCCCGGGCTTCAGCCCCGCCTGTCGGCACTTGATGTCGAGGAACTTCTCGGCGCCCAGGTCGGCGCCGAAACCTGCTTCCGTGACGACATAGTCGCCAAGCGCCAGGGCCGCGCGCGTGGCGATCACCGAGTTGCAGCCATGCGCGATGTTGGCGAACGGGCCGCCATGGATCAGCACCGGATTGTTCTCGAGCGTCTGCACGAGATTCGGCTTCGCGGCATCCTTCAGCACGGCAGCCATCGCGCCGGCCGCCTTGAGGTCGCCCGCCGTCACCGGCTTGCCCTCCCGCGTCTCGGCCACGACGATCCGTGCCAAGCGCGTCTCCAGGTCCTCGAGATCGTCGGCCAGACAGAGGATCGCCATGACCTCGGATGCGGTGGTGATGTCGAAGCGCGTCTGCCGCGGAAAACCATTCGCGACGCCGCCCAGGCTCACGACCGTGTCGCGCAGCGCACGATCGTTCATGTCGAGCACCCGCGGCCAGAACACGCGGCGGCTGTCGATGCCGAGGGCATTGCCCCAGTAGATGTGATTGTCGAGCATCGCAGCCAGCAGGTTGTGCGCCGTCGTGATGGCGTGGAAGTCGCCGGTAAAATGCAGGTTGATGTCGGCCATCGGCACGATCTGCGCCTGGCCGCCGCCGGTGGCGCCGCCCTTCTGGCCAAAGCACGGGCCGAGGCTCGGTTCCCGCAGCGCGATGGCGGTCTTCATGCCGAGGCGGCTGAGCGCGTCGCCAAGACCGATCGTGGTCGTCGTCTTGCCCTCGCCCGCCTTGGTGGGATTGATCGCCGTCACCAGGATCAGGTGTCCCGGCTTGCGGCCGGCGAGCGACTTCACATAGTCGCCGTCAAGCTTCGCCTTGTCGCGGCCATACGGCTCCAGCGCGTCTTCCGGAATGCCGAGGCGCCCCGCCACGTCCGTCATGGGCTTCTTGATTGCGCGCCGTGCGATCTCGATATCCGACATACAAGCTCCCAGAGTCCGTCATTCCAGTGGCGCTCGACCCTAGCGAGGCGGGCGGACGGAGCCAACAGGAGAGAGCATGAAGAGCTGGCCGAAGATCGACGGCGCGATCAGCGATTACATCGATGTCAACTGGCTGCGCGAGCCGCCGCTGCGTCGCCGGCTTCGAGAAGAAACCGCGACGCTGCCGCGGGCCGGCATGCAGATCTCGGCCCATCAGGGCCAGCAGATCGAACTGCTGGCGCGCGCCATCGGCGCCCGGCGCGCCGTCGAGGTCGGCACCTTCACAGGCTATTCGTCGCTTTGCATCGCCGCGGCGCTGCCGCAAGACGGCAAGCTGTGGTGCTGCGACGTGAGTGCCGACTGGACGAAGATCGCGCGCCGCTACTGGAAGGAAGCCAACATGGAGAGCCACATCGAACTCACGATCGGACCCGCCCTCGGCACGCTCGACTGGCTGCTGGCGCAGGGACTGACCGGGCAGCTCGATCTCGCCTTCATCGATGCCAACAAGGACGACTACGACGCCTACTACGAGCGCTGCCTGAAGCTCGTTCGGCGCGGCGGCCTCGTGCTGATCGACAATGTCTTGTGGGGCGGCGCGGTCGCCGATCCAGCAGACGTCGATCGCGACACGCAGGCGCTGCGCGCCCTCAACGCCAAGCTGAAGGCCGACAAGCGGGTCGACCTCGCCCTCCTGGCCGTCGGCGACGGCATGACCTGCGCGCTGAAGCGCTAAACCCCTGAAGTGCTAGGCGTTTCCGAAGATCGGGTGGAGGACCTTGTCCCCCGGCTTGATGCCCAGCAGCTTGGCGCTGCCGCCGTTGATCTCGAGGACGGCGCGCACCGGAAACTGGCTGGGAATGGTCTCGGTCGAGTGCGGCACGGCATTGGCATGGATCGACCTGATCGTGCCGTCGCTGGCGATGAAGATCATGTCGAGAGGGATCAGCGTGTTCTTCATCCAGAAGCTGACAGGCGCGTCCTTGTAGAAGTCGAACAACATGCCTTCATAAGGGCCGAGCTTCTCCCGGAACATCAAGCCGCGTGCGCGTTGGGCATCGTCCAGCGCCAGGTCGACGTCGAACTTGATCTCGCGGCCGCCGGACACCACCACCAGCGACGAGCGCTTGAAATGGATGTCGTTGCTACCCTGCTGCGCCTGCGCGAGGCCGCCGGCCAGCATGAGAGGTGCCGCGAGAAAGAGGCGCCGGCCGAGCGGCGGCTTGATGACTGCTTGAACCATGGCCATGGCATAGATCGTGGACGGCGATTTCGTCAAACCGATGACGCTTGCGTGACGATGCCCGCCTAACCATAGTGTCGTCTGCTCATCGGGGGGAGCCGCTTGGCGGCTGAGAGGTCCGAAAGGACGACCCCGAACCTGATCCGGTTAATGCCGGCGTAGGGACTGGTGACTTCGTTGACGTCTTCGCCTCCTCTTTCGGTGCGTTCGGCACACATCGTCCTCGACGGCCATGTCGTGGCCGAGAACCTGTCGCTCGATTTCCCGGCCGGCCGCACGACCTGCCTGCTGGGTCGCAGCGGCGTCGGCAAGACCTCCCTCCTGCGGTATCTCGCAGGCTTGCTGCCGGGCACGGAGGCCGCCGGACCGGTCGCCTACATGGCGCAGCGCGACCTGCTGCTGCCGTGGCTCGGCGTGCTCGACAACGTGCTGCTGGGCTACCGCCTGCGTCGCGACGAGGCGGCGCGCCGCGCCGCCGAGCCGCGCGCCAGGGCGCTGCTGGCCGAAGTGGGCCTGGAGGATCGCCTGAACCATCTGCCGTCGACCTTGTCCGGCGGCATGCGGCAGCGGGCGGCCCTGGCGCGTACGCTCTGCGAGGATCGACAGATCGTCCTGATGGACGAGCCGTTCGGCCATCTCGACGCGGTTACGCGCTTCGATCTCCAGGACCTCGCCGCGCACCTGCTGCGGGGCCGGACGGTCGTCATGGTCACCCACGATCCGCTCGAAGCGCTGCGAATGGGACACGAGATCCATGTCCTGTCGGGCAGTCCCTTCGCCCTCGGCCCGGCGATCGTCCCGGCCGGCGACGTACCGCGCGATCCCGCCGATGCCGGCCTGCTGACCTTGCAGGGCCGACTCATCGGTCAACTGAGGAGCGGATCGTGAGGCCCCTGCTCACCGCGCTGGGCCTGGTCGCCGCCTGGGAAGCCCTCGTGTGGCTGACCGGCGTGCCGCCCTACATTCTGCCACCACCCTCGCGCGTCGCCGTCGTGCTGGTCGGGCGCTTCGACCTGCTGATCGAACAGGCCGTGTGGACCGCTACCGAGATGGTCCTTGGCCTGGCGCTCGGCCTCACGCTGGGCGCGACCCTTGCCGTCATCTTCGCCGCCTCCGCTGGTTGGCGCCGGTGGGCGCTACCGCTGGTGATCGTCTCGCAGGCCATTCCCGTGATCGCCGTCGCGCCGCTCCTCGTCCTTTGGCTGGGTTACGGCATGGCATCCAAGGTCGTGATGGCGGCGCTGGTCATCTTCTTTCCGGTGGTGAGCAGCCTCTATGACGGACTGCGCCGGACCGACCCGGGATGGATCGAGCTTGCCCAAACGATGAACGCCTCGCCGCGCGCCGTGCTGCTGCAGATCAGATTGCCGGCGGCACTGCCCGCTTTCGCATCGGGCGCGCGCATCGCCGCCGCCGTGGCGCCGATCGGCGCGGTGATCGGCGAATGGGTCGGCGCCAGCGCCGGGCTCGGCTTTCTGATGACCCAGTCGCTGGCCCGCGGCCAGACGCCTCTCGCCTTCGCCGCCCTCGTCATCCTCTGCCTGCTCGGCCTCGCGCTCTATACGGCGACGGACTGGCTCGCGCGGCGCCTCGTGCCCTGGCAATCGTTTCAAGGAGACTGACCATGCAAGTGATGACCCGATTGATCGCCGTTCTGGCGCTCTGTTGCCTCGCCCTTCCTGCCGCCGCGCAGGACAAGGTCCGCATCCTGCTCGACTGGTTCGTCAATCCCGACCATGCCGCGCTGGTCATCGCCAAGCAGCGTGGCCTGTTCCAGAAGCAGGGCCTGGACGTGGAGCTGATCGCGCCGGCCGATCCCAATGCCCCGCCCAAGCTGGTCGCGGCCGGCCAGGCCGACTACGCGTTGTCCTATCAGCCGACGCTGCAGATGCTGGCCGCCGAGGGCTTGCCGCTGGTGCGGGTCGGCGTGCTGGTGGCGCAGCCCCTGAACTCGCTGGTGGCGCTCGAGGACTCGCCCGTGAAGACGATCGCCGACTTCAAGGGCCGCAAGATCGGCTTCTCCGTCTCAGGCTTCGAGGAGGCCGTTCTGGGCGCAATGCTGGAGAGCGCCGGCCTCACCCTCAAGGACGTGACCCTGGTGAACGTCAACTTCGCGCTCACCACGGCGCTCATGAGCCGGCAGGTCGACGGCGTGATCGGCGCCTTTCGGAATTTCGAGCTCAACGACCTCGAACTGAACAAGGCGAAGGGCCGGCTCTGGCTGGTCGAGAAGCATGGCGTGCCGGTCTATGACGAACTCGTCATCCTGGCCAAGCGCGAGACCTTCGATGCCGCCCGGACCAGGAAAGTCCTGACCGCCCTCGCCGAGGCGACCGCCTGGCTGACAGCAAATCCTGCCGAAGCATGGGCGAGCTTCTCCAGCTATGCCAAGGATCTCGACAACGACCTCAACCGTCTGGCGTGGAAGGACACGGTGCCGCTGCTCGCGGCCGATCCGACCGCGCTCGATCGTGCGCGCTACGCCACCTTCGCGGAGTTCCTCGTGAAGCGCGGATTGATCAAGCAGGCGCCGCCGCTCGACAGCTACCTGCGTGAGATCAAATAAGAGGAGCGATCAGGCGCCGCGGATCTCGACGACCTGCAGGCCCTTCTGGCCTTCGGCGATGCGGATCATCACTTTCTGGCCCGGCATCAGCGATTCCAGACCGTGCCGCCGCAGCACCGCGGCGTGCACGAAGATGTCGCCTTCGGCCGTCTCGCGAGTCACGAAGCCGTAGCCGCGCTCGTTATTGTACCATTTCACGAGAGCGGCGATGTAGTCGCTCATGGCGATGTCGTCCGGAATGGACGGAGGCTTCGTGGTCGTGACGCTTGCCGTCGACTGGTCGACGTCGATCACTTTCATGACCTGCCAGCCTTTCGGACCGCGGACGCCGGCGCACACCACAGTTGCACCGGGCTTGATATCCTCATGCCCGGCCTGTCGTAGTGTCGTTACATGCAGGAACGCGTCGCTGTTATCGATGTCCAGGGCCAGAAACCCGTACCCTTTGACAGCGTTGAACCACTTTACTTTACCACGCAGCTCAACCGTACCGACGTCCCCGCCCGTCTCTCCCTGATGGGTCGTCATTCAACGATCCCGTGTTGTTATGCAGAAATCGTAACCATCCTCTGCGGAGGAAGCAACAGCCCTTGTACGGGATTGCAACCTCAAGCTAGACGAATCGCCTGAAGTGTTTGTGGGAGGATCGACAAATGTTCAAAGCCGACCTGTTCAAGGGCAAGCGTTTCCTCGTCACCGGCGGCGGTACCGGCCTCGGGCGCATGATGATGGAAAAATTCGTCGAGCTCGGTGCAGACTGTGTGATATGCGGCCGCCGCGGCAAGGTTCTCGAAGAGACGGCCAGGCAAGTCATGGAGAAGCATCCCGGCCGGCGGGTCGATTTCCACGCGGTCGACATTCGCGTCGCAACCGCCGTCGAGGAAATGATCGAACAGATCTGGGCGACAGGACCGCTCGACGGTTTGGTGAACAACGCCGCCGGCAACTTCATCTCACAGACAAAGGACCTCAGCCCCCGCGCTTTCGACGCGATCGCCAACATCGTGCTGCATGGCACGTTCTACATGACGAATGCCTGCGGCAAGCGATGGATCGCCGAGAAGCGCAAGGCCAGCGTTCTCAGCATTCTCACGACCTGGGTGTGGACCGGCAGTCCGTTCGTCGTGCCTTCGGCCATGTCGAAAGCCGGTGTCGCCGTCATGACCCAGAGCCTCGCCGTGGAATGGGCGCGCCACGGCATCCGCCTCAATGCGATCGCACCCGGCCCCTTCCCGACCGAGGGCGCCTGGGCCCGCCTCAACCCCCTGCAGGAAGGCAACGACACCCGCTACAACACGCGCAATCCGATGGGTCGCGTCGGCCGTCCCAGCGAACTCGCCAACATGGCGGCCTTCCTGATGAGCGAGGAAGTCGAGTACATCAGCGGCGAGATCATAGCGATCGACGGCGCCATGGGCATCATGGGCAACGGCACGTTCTCCCACATGATGTCTTACAGCGAGGAGGACTGGGTTCGCATTCGCGAGCAGATCCAGTCGACCAATGCCGCCGACAAGGCCAGGCGCAGCTAGCGCCAGGTAAGTGCGCGCCCCTGCCGACCTGTGGCTTTCGTGCAACACGGCCGCACGATTGAGACGGAGCGCCCGGCCGGAGTGCCCGAGTGCCCGTGCCTATTGGGTCTGCGGCCTCAATTGAGCCAAAGTGTCATGGTGATTTGAGGCTCCCAAAAACAAGCACTCATCGGGTCTCCGAGAATTCCAATCGTGCAGTCCAGTAACAAGTCGGTCGCCCCTCTCATCCAGCGTTTGCCCCGTCGGCAAATGCTGTTCATGGGCACGGCCGTGACCGGCATGTTGATGGTCCCCTCCGCCTTTGCCCAGAGCGTGGATGCACGTCATTGGCAGGGGTCGGCCGCCGTCACCAGACAGCCCGAACACGTGGTTGCCAGTACGAATACCGAGTGGCGCAGCCTGTGGAGCCGCGTCGGCTCCCCCGCGCCCGACATGTTCGAGTCCGGCCGGATGAACGCCGTCGGCATCTTCCTCGGGCGGCGTGGCGGCGAAGGCTATGCCGTCAACGTGATCTCGACGGCGCGCCGCCGCGATCGCATCGTCGTCGTCTTCGAGGAGCGCATGCCGGCCGAGATGATGATGGCCCAGCGCAGCTCCGGGCCGCGTCCCGTGGCAACTGCACCGCCGGCGTCGGCCTTGCCGCAAGGCGCCGCCGGCTTCGCGCTCCCCGGTGCTGCCGCCGTGACATCTCCGCCGCCGCCCGCTGCCCGCCCCGTCGGGCAGCCGACATCACCGTGGGCGATCATCCTCATCAACCGGGCCGATCTCCCGGTCTCGGTCGAGCAGCGCCTCTTTCGCTGAGCCGCGCGGACTTCAGTGGGAGTGCCGCGGCACGCCTTTGGTCTTCGCGATCTTCTGGTAGTTCACTGCGAAATCGAGGCAGGCGCCGCTGGCCAGCTGGCCGACGAACTTGCGCTGCAGTTCCTGCCACGGCGTCTGGCTCGGGACGACATCGGGCTTCCAGGCCTTCTTGCGCTTCGCCAGTTCCCTGGCCGTGATCATGATATTCGCGGTGCGCTTGCCGATGTCGACCCTGACCTTGTCGCCGGTCCTGAGCAGCGCTAGTCCGCCGCCCACGGCAGCTTCCGGCGATGCATTGAGGATCGACGGACTGGCCGAGGTGCCGCTCTGGCGACCGTCGCCGATGCACGGCAGCAGCAGAACGCCGCCCTTCACCAGCCGGTCCGGCGGCAGCATGTTCACCACTTCCGCGGCTCCCGGATAGCCGACGGGACCGGCGTTGCGGATGACCAGGATGCTGTTCTCGTCGATCGGCAGCTTGGGATCGTTGATCCGGTGATGATAGTCCTCCGGACCCTCGAACACGATGGCCGTGCCTTCGAAGGCGTCTCGGTCGCCCTTGCGCTCGAGATACTTCTCCCGGAACTCCGGCGAAATCACCGATGTCTTCATGATCGCCGACTCGAAGAGGTTGCCGCCGAGCACGGCGAAGCCCGCCTGGCCCAGCATCGGCTTGTCGTAGGTCTTGATCACCTCGCCATCGGCGGTAATCGCCTTGCGGAGATTTTGCGCCATGGTCTTGCCCGAGACCGTCAGCACATCGCCGTGGATCTTCTTGCGGGCCAGAAGCTCGGCCATCACCGTCGGAACGCCGCCCGCGCGATGGAAGGCCTCGCCGAGATACGTGCCGGCGGGCATGCAGTTCACCAGCAACGGGATGTTGTAACCGATCCTGTCCCAGTCGGCGTTCTCGAGCTTCACGCCAATGTGGCGCGCGATGGCGTTGATGTGCGGCGGGCAGTTGGTCGAGGCACCCAGCGCGCTCGCCGCCACGATGGCATTCTCGAAGGCTTTGCGCGTCAGGATGTCGGAGGGCTTCAGGTCCTCCCATACCATGTCTACGATGCGCTTGCCGGTCTCGTAGGCCATCTGGCCCCGCTCCTTGTAGGGGCCGGGGATCGCCGCACAACCCGGCAGCGAGAGGCCCAGGGCCTCGGCCATGCTGTTCATGGAAAGCGCGGTGCCCATCGTGTTGCAGTGGCCGACGCTGGGCGCGCTCGACGCCACCATTTCGATGAACTTCTCGAGGTCGATACGGCCCGCCGCCAGCTCCTGGCGCGCGTACCAGACGATGGTGCCCGACCCCGCGAGGCCGCCGGCGAAATGCCCGTCCAGCATCGGCCCGCCGGAGAGGACGATGGCCGGAATGTCGACGGTCGCGGCTCCCATGATCATCGCGGGCGTGGTCTTGTCGCAACCCGTCGTCAGGACGACACCGTCGAAGAAGTAGCCGTACAGGCATTCGACGAGGCTGAGATAGGCGAGGTTGCGGTCGAGCGCCGCCGTCGGGCGCTTGCCGGTCTCCTGGATCGGATGGACCGGGAACTCTATGGGAATGCCACCGGCGTCGCGAATGCCGTCGCGCACGCGCGTCGCCAGGTCGAGATGATGTCGGTTGCAGGGCGAGAGGTCGCTGCCGGTCTGGGCGATGCCGATGATCGGGCGGCCGCTGCGCAGCTCGGCCAGGGTGAGACCGAAGTTCATGTAGCGCTCGAGGTAGAGCGCGGCCATCGTCGGATCGCCCTTGGCGTCGAACCATTCGCGGCTGCGCAACGGGCGTGTGGCCCCCTTCCCGCTCTTCTTTTTAGCCATCCGCGTTCCTCCAGATTTGTTGCTGCAACCCTGAGAGAAGGCGTCCCGGAAGTCCAGCGCGTCGCTTGAGGTTCGATCTGGGCCGTGAGAAATCTCGGCGATGACAAACTCCCCGGACATCGTCTGCCTCGGCGAACCCCTCATCGAATTCAACCGTCCGAAGGAAGGCGACGGTCGTACCTGGCTGCAGGGCTTCGGCGGCGATTCGCAGAACGTGGCAATCGCGGCGGCGCGCCAGGGCGCCTCGGCGGGCTACCTCACCGGCGTGGGCCAGGACTGGATGGGCGATGCCTTCCTCGATCTCTGGAAGAGCGAAGGCGTCGATGCCTCGAGGGTTACGCGGCACCCCACGGCGCCGACCGGCGTCAGCTTCGTTACCCACTCTGCCGCGGGCCACAAGTTCGATTATCTGCGCAAGAATTCGGCCGCTTCGCTGATGTCGCCGGAAGCGCTTGCCGCGGATTACATCGCGGGCGCCAGGGTCTTCCACCTCTCGGCAATCGGCCAGGCGATCAGCGACACGGCCCGCGAGACCTGCGACGCGGCCATCGCGGTCGCTCGCAAGGCCGGCGTGAAGGTCTCCTACGACACCAATCTGAGGCTGCGGCTCTGGGATCTCGACGTCGCGCGCAAGGTCATCGACGAGACCATCACCCGCTGCGACATCGTGCTCCCCAGCCTCGACGATTCCCGGCAACTCACCGGCCTGAACGAGCCCGAGGCCATTGCCCGCTACTACCTCGATCTCGGAGCGCCGCTGGTGGCGCTCAAGATGGGTGCCGAAGGGTCGCTGGTCGCCACGCGTCAGCGCCAGACCCGCATCGCCCCGCACACGGTCGAGGCCGTCGACGCGACCGGCGCGGGCGACACGTTCGATGGAGCTTTCCTGACCCGCTTGCTGGCCGGCGACGATCCGGAAACGGCGGCGCGTTACGCCAATGTCGCGGCGGCGCTGTCGACGCGGGGCTACGGCGCCGTGACCCCCATCCCGCGCGCAGCGGACGTGCTCAAGGCACTGAAACGCGCCGCCTGAACCTCGGCATCAGCGCCCGCACGAAACGGCCGAACACGGTCGCCTGCTGGACGATCCAGCCCCGGCCGTTGTCTGCATCGACGGCGGCATTGTCGACACCGGTCGGCCGGATCTTGCCGTCGTAGATCGCCGTGCCGAACAGGATGTCCCAGATCGGAAACACCGGCGCGAAATTATGGTCCTGGATATGGCGCTCGGCTGGCGTCGACAGAGCGTGATGCAGGCGATGGAAGCGCGGGCCGACCAGCAGGCGCTCGCCCAGCCAGCCAAAGGACATGTCGACATTGGCGTGCGACCAGCTTTCGACGAGCCGGCCGACCATCAGGATGACGACATACTCGCCCGGCTGGACACCCACGAACTGCGAGAACAGTACCAGCGCGAGAGTGACGATCAGATCGTCGATCACATGATTGCGGTCGTCCGTCCACACCGTCATGCGGCGCTGGCTGTGATGCAGGCTGTGCAGCGCCCACCACCAGCCGAAGGCATGCTGCCCCCGGTGCAGCCAGTAGGCGGCGAAGTCGTAGAGCACGAAATAGACGAGGAAAGAGGCCAGAGCGTTGTCGCCCAGCCACGGCAGCATGCGCTCCAGCCGCGGCGGCATGTAGCCCCAGGTCCGCACCGCCAGCTCGATCTCCTGTACCAGCGGGTAGGTTATGATGAAGATGGCGAGCGGGACTACTCCGAGCTTGTTCAGCATCGTGTAGACTCGGTCGACCGTGACGAGCTTGTCGTCTTTGCCCGCCTTCTCGAGCGGCCAGCGGCGCTCGAAGAAGCGCATGGCGATCGCAATCACAGCAATCTGGACGACGCCCAGCATGACGAACTCGACGGCGCTGTAGCCCGGCTCGTACCAGGCCATCAGGCCAAAGTGATAAAGGACGGGGCTTACGAGGGTTTCGAACAGCCCGGCCTGTACGCCGACCCAGATGTCGATCAGGTCGCGCATCGCAGGCCTACCTGGGGCTGCCTGCGGTCGACGCTGCGCGAACCGGCAAGCCGGACGTAACGGTCGCCGTGGACTTCATCATGAAGACACCATGCGGGGATTTGCCTACGGGGATGCCGGCGACGACCTTGAGTGTATCGATATCGACGATGGCAACCCGACGCAGAAACCGCTGGGTCACCCAGAGTTCCTTGCCGTCGGGCGTAATATCCATGCAGTCCGGCCCGCCCGGAATGCGGACGCTGCCCACGACCTTCGGATCGTCCTTGGTGTCGATCAGGGATACCGTGCCCTCGACGCGATTGCTGAGGAAGTAATGGCGGCCGTCGCCTTTCGGAAAGAAATTGTGAGCACCCTTGCCGGTCTGGAGGCTGCTCTTCACCGAACCGTCCTTGGGATCGACGACGGCGATCCTGTCCTCACCGGTCAGTGCGACCAGCAGGCGCTTGTCATCCGGCAGCATCACGACACCCGCCGGCGCGTTGCCGATCGGCATGTTCCACTTGAGCGCCTGCGTCGCCAGATCGAAGGCTGCAAGCCGCCCGCTCTGCTGCAGCGTGACGAAGACCGTCTTGGACTCGGCATCGAAGGCAATGTGGCTCGGCAGCCCGTCGATGAAGATGCGACCGGCGAGACGAAAGCCATCGGAATGATAGATGTCGACATGGTCGAGCCGGTAGGCCGCCGTGACGAGCCACTTGCCGTCGGGACTGAAGCCCAGATGGTAGGGATCGAGGATGTCCTTCACGACCCGCTTGCGTTCGCCGGTATTGATGTCGAGGCTGAGCAACTCGTTGGTCGCCGTCGACCCGATGATCACTTCCTTGCCATCGGGCGACACGATCAGGTGGTGCGGCTCGCGCCCGACCGGGAGGCGGGCCACCTCTGTCCGCGTGCTGCGGCTCAGGATGCTGTAGGAAGCTTCGTCGGAATTCAGGACGATAACTGAGTCGGCTTTGGCCGTGCCGCTCACCACAAGCGAAAACGCCAGCGCCGCGATCGACAACCTGTTCATGGCCGAGCCTTTAACTCCCTGGAAATGTCTTGAAGCACCTTTTCCGGCGCTTCGCTAGCGCCCTTTGAGTGTCGAGGCCGCGGCGGCCAGCCGCTCGACGCTTTGCCAGTCCCCTGTGGCCACGGCGACACGCGGGGCGACCCAGGAGCCGCCGACGCAGGCGACGTTCGCAAGCGCGAGATAGGACGGCGCCGTCCCGGCGGTGATCCCGCCGGTCGGGCAGAAGCTCAGGCCCGCAAGCGGCGCGCCGACCGCCTGGAGCCATGTCATGCCGCCAGCCGCATCGGCCGGGAAGAACTTCAGCAGCTGGAAACCTTGATCCGCCAGCTTCATGGCTTCGGAGACGGTCTGGACCCCCGGCAGGAACGGCAGCCCGGAGGAGCGGGCCGCCGCGGCCAACGCGGCGGTGCAGCCGGGGCTGACGGCAAAGCGCGCACCGGCGCGCTGGACCTGCTCGAGCTGGGCCGGATTGAGCACGGTCCCTGCGCCCACGATCGCTTCGGGCACCTCTGCAACGATGGCGCGCAGCGCCTCGAGCGCCGCTTCCGTGCGCAAGGTGATCTCGAGGACCGGCAAGCCCCCTTTCACCAGCGCGCGGGCCAGCGGCACCGCCGTCTCGGCCCTCTCGATGGTCAGGACCGGGATCACCGGAGCCACTGCGGCGATGGCCGCAATGTTCACTCTCAGACGCTCCAGCCGCCGTCGATCACGTTGACCGTGCCGGTGGTGAACGCCGACTCGTCGCTGGCGAGGTAGGTCGCAAGCGCCGCGATCTCCTCGGCCGCGCCGAACCGGCCGGTCGGCTGGCGCTGCAGGAAGAACTGCTTGGCGTCGGCGCCTCCGCCCATCGCCGAGATGCGCTCGTCGAGAGATGGAGTTTGGACCGTGCCCGGGCAGATCGCGTTGCAGCGGATACCCTTGGAGACGTAGTCGACAGCCACCGACTTGGTGAGGCCGATGACGGCAGCCTTGGTCGTGCCGTAGATGCAGCGCAACGCCGCACCCTTCACCGACGAGGCGGCCGACGACATGTTGACGATCGAGCCGGAGCCCTTCCCGACCATGCCCGGGAGGAACGCCTGTATCGTCCAGAACATGCTGCGGACATTGAGGTCGAAGGCAAACTGCCATTGCTCGTCGGTGGAGTCCTGCACCGTGCCGTGATGGACGAAGCCCGCGCAATTGAACAACACGTCGACCGCGCCGGTCTCCGCCGAAAGCCGGCCGATGGCGGCCTTGTCGAGCACATCGAGCCTCTGGGTGACTATGCCTTCGACGCCTTTCAGCGCTTCGAGCTTTCCGGCATCGACGTCGGTCGCCCAGACCCTGGCGCCCTCGCGTGCGAACGCGCGAGCCGTTGCGGCGCCGATACCCTGCCCTGCCGCCGTGACGACGCAGGTCTTGCCCTTCAGACGCATTTCAATCTCCCCCGGCCCGGCCTTCTTTGATGAGGTCCTATTTGATCAGGCCCTTTTCCTTGTAGAACTTCTCCGCGCCGGGATGCAGCGGGATGCCCATGCCCTGCAGCGACGTTTCGAGCCTGATCGTCCTGCCCTTGGCATGGCCCGAATCAAGCAGCTTGCGGGTGTTGGAGTTCCAAAGCGCCGCCGTGATCGCATAGATCAGCGCCTCGGGTTGCTTGATCGAGGTTACCCAAATGGCGTTGACGCTGACCGTCTTCACGCCCGCGACGTTCTTGTAGGCATCGTCCGGAATCTCGTCGCTCGCGAAGAAGCTGTACTTCTTGACCAGCCCATCCGCCTCCGGCCCTGCGATCGGGATCAGGTCGATGCCCGTCGTCACGGCCAGTTCGGAGATTGCGCCGTTGGGCCAACCGCTGACACTGAAGAAGGCATCGAGCGTTCCATCCTTGAGCTTGTCGGCGGCCTGCTGCGTCTTCAGGTATTCGGCCTTCATGTCCTTCTCGGTGAGGCCGTAGGCCGCAAGGATCAGCCGGGCACCGACCAGCGTGCCGGAGCCGGGTTCATCGAGCGACAGGCGTTTGCCCTTGAGATCCATCACCGTCTTGATGCCGGAGCCCTTGCGTGCCACCAGCTGAAAGCTCTCCGGATAGAGGCTCGCGATGGCCCGCAGGCCGTCCGCCTTGGGGCGCCCTTCGTAGATACCGGTGCCGCTATAGGCCCAATAGGCCACGTCCGACTGTACGAAGCCCGATTGCATGGTGCCGCCGGCGATGGCGGTGGCGTTCGCCACCGAGCCGTTAGAGGCGACCGAGGTGGCAACGAGGCCAGGCACGCCACATGACCCACCGTCGGCACAGGAGCGCGAACCCGGTGGGTTGGAGATGGCATTGGCGATCAGGCCGCCGATCGGGAAATAGGTGCCGGCCGTGGCGCCGGTGCCGATGCGAAAGAAGGTGATGTCCTGCGCCGCGGCAGGCATCGCGCCCCATGTGGTGCCCAGGCCACCCAGCAGCGCAGTCCTGCGATTGATCAGCATTGGAGTCTCCTTGCTCTTTGCCGATTAAATCTCGTCCGGCACAGCCTCGCAACGATCACGGTTCAGTTCACGCCGATTGCCCGACTCAATGTCGGCCCGATATCCTTGTGAATGACCAGATCGGCGTCGGCGTCCTGATCGGTCGGCTCTCGGTTCAGGATCACGAACCTGGCGCCGTTGCGCCTGGCAAGCTGAGGAAAGCCGGCCGCCGGATAGACGACCAACGAGCTGCCCAGCACGATGAACAGGTCGCAGGCCAGGGTCTCCTCCTGCGCGCGCAACATGGGCACCTCGGGCATCGCCTGACCGAAAGAGATCGTCGCTGTCTTCACAATACCTTCACACTTCTCGCAGATCGGCAGCATGCCCTTCTCGAGGAAGGCCCTCCGGATCGGTGCGAGTTCATGGCGGTGGCCGCAATCCAGGCAGGTGGCATAGGTCGTGTTGCCATGAAGTTCGATGATCTTCGAGTCCGGAACGCCTGAGCGCTGGTGCAGCCCGTCGACATTCTGGGTGATGATGGCGCTCATGCGCCCCTGCTCGACCAGCTTGGCGAGCGCGCGGTGACCGGCATTCGGCTCGGCCTTCAGCATGGTCTCGTCGGTGGCGAACTTACGGGTCCAGGATTCGCGGCGCATCTCGTCGGAGGCCATGAAGTCATCGAAGTAGATCGGCTTGTAACGTGTCCAGAGTCCTCCGGGTGACCGGAAGTCCGGGATGCCCGACTCGGTCGAGATCCCCGCGCCCGTAAAGGCCACGATCCGCTCGGCCGCATCGACCATTTCGCGCAGGCGTTCAGCTTCATCCATCGTCGCTATCCTTAAGGGGCTGGCATGGCGGGATTGTGGGCGGCGCAGCCCAAATAGGAACGGCCCTCGCTCCGCACCTCGACGGCATAGGCGAACAACGACCCCGACATGGTATCCACGCACCGTCGCTCCTCGATCACGGCCAGGAACTCAGGCCCTTCCGTCGCCGCATAGGAAACGATTCCGCCATCCTGGCGCGACAGGCCGCCATGTGGCCCCCGCTGCGGGCCGGCGCTGCCCAGCACGTTCAACATCATGTCGCGGCCGGTGACCTCCAGCCGCCACGACGGCTCGTTGCCCGCGGCAATCCATTCGCGCTGATCGAAGCGCTCGCGGCAGCCCGCCGTTTCGACGGCCGCGCGGCGAATTTCCAACACGCCGATGGCCGGTGCCGGGCCAGTCTCGCGACCGCCGTAGAACTCCACGAACATCGGTCGCCCCTCCTGTCCGGCGGTCAAATCGCGCAGCACACGGCCCAACTCCTGTCCTTGCGTCCGGTCCTGCAACACCATCGGTGCGCCGTCGCAGGGCGAGAATTGCAGCTTGCCGCCGACCTCCCGCACCAGCCCGCGCAGACGGATCGCCGTCGCCGGTAATGGCTGTCGGGGCGATTCTGGCGGCTTCTGAACGGGCTTCGGTGCCAGCGCGGTCGTGGGCGGCGGTGGGGTGACGCCCGGTCCCCGCCCAAATGGCGTCGGCGCCCCGCGCGTGGCGAGGACCGGCAGGGCATAGAAGAAGAGCGGCTTGTCGGCTGCGTCCAGCAGGCAGACGAACTGGGTCTCGAGCGGCGGCCGATTGCGGTAGGTGAGCCGGCCGCGCAGGGTGAGAGCGGCGGCGATCGCCTGCGGACCCACCCGAGCTTCGATCTTCTCCAGCGTCGGTGGCGGAAATTCCAGAGCCACCACCCGCTCGATCGACCCGTCGAGGGTGCGGTACTGGGCATCGCCGAACAGCACGCATTGTTGCGCAAGGTGGGTCTGCGCCTCGGCCGGGAGACCGTGGACGGCGAACAGGAGCGCGGGAAACCAGGCGAGGCGCATTACAAAGTCACGATAGCACCCGGCGATGGGCGCGCGCGACAAACCGGCCTAAGCTTCGTCGAACCTTTGCCGGAGCCGTCGCCATGCCGCGCCATATCGTCTGCCTGACCTTCGATCACGACCATCTCTCGGGTTTCATCGCCCGGGGCATGACCTCGCCCACGGCGATCTCGCGCGGCGAGTACGACATCGTGGTCATCCCGCGGCTGGTCGCCCTGCTGGAGCGGTACGGTATCAAAGGCACCTTCTTCACGCCCGGCCACACGATCGACAGCTCGCCGCAGGCCGTGGCGCCCT
>JABMNB010000011.1 GCA_013205335.1 Rhodospirillales bacterium | reverse complement strand
TAGCTGCCGCAATGCGACCAGTAGAGCGGCAGGCGGTCGCGCACCGGCCCGCCGAACAGCTCGCAGACCGGGATGCCCAGCGCCTTGGCCTTCACATCGATCAGGGCGTTCTCGATGGCGGCCATCGCCTGCTGGTTCATGCCTCCCGGCGCCTGGCGGGTGATCGCATAGATCGTCGACATGATGCGCTCGATGGGACGCGGGTCCTGACCGATCAGGCTCTGCGCCATGCGCCGGATCACGGCGGTCAAGCCCGCGCTGCCATAGCCTTCATTGTATTCGGACCAGCCGACCAGCCCGTCATCGGTCGTGACCTTGAGAAAGGAGAAGTCGCGCCAGCCGGCGTCGCAATGCAGATCCTCGATCTTGGCGATTTTCATGTTTTCCTCCCGAAGGGTCCCGAGCATAGACCAGACGCGCGCAGGGCCACGCCTCCGATTTGTCACGGCAATTCACCGGCGGGCGGCGATTTGCCGATTGTTAATCGAGTGCGAGGAGGGCACGGGCTTGGCATGCGCTCCAACAAGCCGGTGAACATGGACATCGATCAGCTTCGGGGATGGGCCTCGATCATGGACAAGGCCGTGATCGCGAGCCTGGTCGCGACCATCCTGGCCGTGTCGGCGCTGGGCATCACGACCTTCCTGTCGTTTCGTTACAGCGGCGCCATTCGCGCTCACGAGCAGGCCGCCCTCGATCGCTACAGGGGCGTGGAAAGCCAGGCCGCACAGCATGAGCGGGATGCCTCGGCGGCGCGTGAACAGGCCGCTGCGCTCGAACGGGCCATCGCCGTCGAGCGGGATCGTACGGCAAAGCTCGAGCGGGAGGTTTCCCTCGCGCGGGACCAGGCAACGGCGTTGGTGCGGGAAGCAGAGAAAGCGCGCGAGCGGAGCATGGCGCTCGAACAGGCCGCCCGTGATGCGACCGAGCGCGCGGCCCGGGCGCCGGTCGAGAACATGCCTGCCACGCAGAACGCGCGACCGCCGCTTTTCGACGCGGCTGAAATCCGGCGCCGCCTCGCCGACCTGGGGAAGCTGGTCAAGGATGCGACCACGCGCGCCCCGGAGCCGACCCCAGCGCCGACCCTGGAAGCGACACCGCCGATTGCGGCCGAGCCGGCCCCACCACTTTCGCCGTTCGCTGCAAGTTTGCAGAAATTTGCCGGTACCCAGGCTGCGATCTTCCTGCTGGGCCAGATTTCCGACGCACCTGCCATTGGCACCACCCTGTCCACCGATCTCAGCCAGGCCGGCTGGTTGCCGCAGACATGGACCTGGGGCGGCGTGGCGGGCATCTTCGGCATCGTCGTGCTTGTCCGTGACGGCAGCGACCCGGCCACGCACGAGGCCGCCTCCGCCCTCGTGGAGGCCCTGGGCGCTGCCGGTTTCAACGCGACCAAGGGAGACTGGCCGGCGAACTGGGGCCGGTTCCGCGGCACGCTCAACGGCCCGCAAACGCCCAGCCCGACCGATGCCGCCATACGCATCGTCGTCGGAGAAAAGGCCCGGAAGGCGTCCTGATTCCGCCCATGGCACAAGCCAGGCTTTGAGGGCATTCTCCGACCTAGGATCGGAGTTGTTGATGCCCCTCCTCGGTAAGGGAATGCTGCTCACGCTGACGGATGTGTCAGCGCGGGACGAACGCGACTACAATGAATGGTACAATCGCGAGCATATCGACGATCGCGTGAACCTGCCCGGGTTCCATCGCGGCCGACGCTATGCCGCTACGAGCGGCACGCCCAAATATCTCGCGGTCTACGAATGCGACTCCGTCGCGATCCTGGGTACGCCGAACTATCTGCAAACGCTCGACCACCAGACGCCATGGAGCCAGAGGGTCATGGCGCGCTTCACGCGTTTCAGTCGGTTGACGCTCCGCATCCAGGTCGACCAGACACACGGCGTCGGCTCGGCGCTGGCAACGGTGCGCTTCGTGCCGGACCCGCACCGGCGCAAGGCGCTGGTCCATTGGCTCTCCGAGCAGGCCCTGCCGAAGCTGATCGCGCGCCCTGGCATGTTGGGCGCCGCGGTCGGCGAGAACGACCTCGAAGTGGTGCATGCACCGCTGCAGGACAAGAGCATGGACCATCCCCGGGCCGACGAGTCCGAATGGGTCGTGCTGCTCGAGGGCGCTGATGTCGCGGCCGTCGGTGCCGCCGCGCGATCGCTGTTCACGCAGACACGCCGCAAGCCCTTCGGTATCGAGGCAGCCCCCACGATCGGCATTTATCGCTTCCTGTTCGGCAATCAGCGATGACGTATCTTTGACCCGTCGTTGATCGACCGATCGACTAGAGTCCGCCGGTGTCCACTCAACGCATTGTCTTCTGGCTGAGGCTCGCGACGCTGGTTGCCCTCTGCCTGCCCGCCGTGGATCTGGCCTGGCGCTGGTACACCGGCGATCTCGATCCGCGCCCCGTGACGCTTGCCACACACATCACCGGCGACTGGGCCGTCGCGTTCCTGCTGATCTCGCTGGCGCTGACGCCGGCGCGCGCCATCTTCGACTGGACGCCGCTGATCCATGTCCGACGTCGCGTCGGCGTCGCGGCCGCGCTTTATGCCACGGCCCATCTTCTGATCTACGTGCTCGACCAGAAATGGAACCTGATCGTCGTCGCCACGGAGATCGCGAAGCGCTTCTATCTCACGATCGGCTTCGTGGCGCTCCTGGCGCTGGTGGCGCTGGCCATCACCTCGACCAACGGCTGGCAGAAGCGGCTGAAGCGCAACTGGAAGCGCCTTCACTGGCTGGTCTATCCGTCCGTCGCGCTGGCGCTCGTGCACTTCTTCATCCAGTCCAAGGTCAAGATCGGCGAGGCCGCCTTCGCCGCCGGCCTGTTCGCGTGGCTGATGCTGTGGCGCCTGTTGCCGGCGCGGCTTCGCTCGGGCTTCGCCGGCCTCTTCCTGCTCGCGGCCGGCGCCACGGTGATCACCGCGATCTTCGAGGCCTCGTGGTACGGGCTGGTCAACAAGATCGATCCGATACGCGTGCTGGCCGCCAATCTCGATCCGGAACTCGTACCGCGACCGGCGCAGAAGGTGCTGGCGGTCTCGCTGCTGGTGATCGTTCTGGTCGCCCTGCAGCGCGGCCTCGCCGCGGCGAAGCGGCTCTGGACGCAGCGCTATATCCGACGGACTATACCGACTTCCTGATCGGAAGAGGGCATGACTCCGGAAGAATGGACGGCCGTACGGCTGAGCCTCCTGATCGCCACGACGGCGACGCTCTTCAGCCTGCCCGTCGGCATCGCCATCGCCTGGCTGCTGGCGCGCGGGCAATTCTGGGGCAAGAGCGTGCTCGACACGCTGGTCCACCTGCCGCTGATCATGCCGCCGGTCGTCACCGGCTATCTGCTGCTCCTGTCGTTCGGACGGCGCGGGCCGATCGGCTCGTTCCTGGCCGAAGAGTTCGGCATCGTCTTCTCCTTCCGCTGGACCGGCGCGGCGCTCGCCTGCGCCGTCATGGGCTTCCCCCTGATGGTGCGCGCCATCCGCCTCTCCATCGAAGCGGTCGACCAGCGCCTCGAGGCCGCAGCGGGAACCTTGGGCGCCCATCCGCTCTGGGTCTTCGCGACCATTACCCTGCCGCTCTGCCTGCCGGGCATCATCGCCGGCGCGATCCTCGCTTTCGCCAAGTCGATGGGCGAGTTCGGAGCGACCATCACCTTCGTCTCCAACATTCCCGGCGAGACGCAGACACTCCCGTCGTTGATCTATGCGCTGACCCAGGTCCCGGGTGGCGATGCCGCCGCGATGCGTCTCACCCTGGTGTCCATCGCCATTTCCATGCTGGCGTTGCTCGGCTCCGAACTGCTGGCGAAGCGCATCGGCGCGAGGCGGCGGATCGCATGAGCCTCGACGTCGACGTCGATCACGTACGCGGTGACTTTCGGCTAAAAGCCCGTTTCACCGCGGCGCCGGGACTGACGGCGCTGTTCGGCCGCTCGGGTTCGGGCAAGACCAGCCTGGTCAGTATCGTCGGCGGGCTGATCCGCCCGGACCGCGGTCGCGTCGCCGTCGATGGCCAGACCCTCGTCGACACCGAACGCGGCGTCTTCGTGCCCGCGCACCGGCGGCGCATCGGCTACGTCTTCCAGGACAGCCGCCTCTTCCCGCACCTCAGCGTGCGGCGGAACCTGCTCTACGGACGCTGGTTCGCGCGAGACGGCGGCGGCGCGGCGGCCGATCTCGGCGGGATGGTCGACCTCCTGGGCATTGGCCATCTGCTC
>JABMNB010000710.1 GCA_013205335.1 Rhodospirillales bacterium | reverse complement strand
CGACACGCCGTCGTCGTTGAGCCGCTTGTTGATGAACAGGAGCAGTTCGTTTTGCTTGCGGGTTAGCACCGTCTTCTCCCCAGAACGCCTACCTGATTTAGGAACAAATCCTGAAACCCGACACATGTTCTAGTTTAGTTCCGTTTTCCGGTCAAGTTATCCCGAGGGAACCGCTGAGAAGTGCCCACCCGCGGGACGTCACGGGCGGGTGCTGGAAGCCCGGCGTGCTGCGTGTTCTATGATTGCGTCAACCCAGCGGGAGCAAGGGGGCACGGGGGCCATGGATCGTAGTACCGACGAAGCCGATCGTATGCTACGCGAACGCGAGGCGCGCAGCCTGAGGCTTCTCCTTCGCGTGCTCTTCGGCGGCTTCCTTGTCGTGGCCGGATATCTCGTGTTTCACATCGCGACCAACGCTTCCGGCGCCATCGGCGTCGAAATTGTGCTGGGTTATCTGGTCTTCTCGATTGCCGTATTGGCAGGCCTGTCTCTCGTCTTGCGACTTCCGGCGTGGGTCGGACGCGTTGGAATTGCCGTTGCGTTCCTTGCGGCGACATTCACCCCAATCGTGGCGCTCGTCATGTGGCGTGGCTTCGCTGCCGAGGCGCCGGCTTCGCTGCTCACCAAGCTGCCGCTTGCCGCTGCGGGAATCGCGTCGATGGCAGCCGTTGCGCTTACGCTGCGTCCGCTTTACGTGGCGATTTCCGGCATCGGTGTCGCGCTTGCCTTGCTTGGCTTTTATGGGCTGGCGACGCTCGACCCGACCACGACATTTGTCACGACTGGTGCCGAATCCTATTTCGGGCCGGCCGTCAGTACGACTCGACTGATCATGGAGTTGATCTTCGTTTGCACGGCGACGACCTGCATGACGCTCGCCGTCCACTTCGCCCGGCAGACGATGGGGGAGGCCATCGCATTGCAACATTCCACCGACCAGATCAGCCGGTACTTCTCGCCAGACATCGCCCGCGGCATTCTCGGCGGTGGCGATGCCTTCCTGCGTCCAGGGGGCAAGGAGCAGGATGTCGTTGTCCTGTTCAGCGACCTAGCGGGCTACACTAGAGCGTTTCATGACTTGAGGGAATCGAAGGGGATTCCCGATCGAGGCGGAATGTGATTCAAGATGCAGGCTGGAATGGAGGCCAGCATCGATGCGTCCTCTCTCGAATGACCTGCGTGAGCGTGTCGTTGCAGCGGCAGGAGCCGGCGATAGCTGCCGGTCGGTGGCGGCACGGTTTGGTGTTGCGGCGTCCACGGTGGTGAAGTGGTCGCAGCGCTACCGGAGAACGGGATCTGTGGCGCCGGGGAAGGTCGGCGGCCATCGCAAGCGGGTGCTGGAGGCCCACCGGGCTTTCATCCGGGAACGGATCGACCAGACGCCGCACCTGACCCTGCACAAGCTCAAGGACGAGCTGGCCGGCCAGGGCGTCGTGGTCTCGCACAATGCGGTGTGGACGTTCCTTCGCCGCGAAGGGCTCAGCTTTAAAAAAAACACTGTTCGCTCTTGAGCAGGCCCGGCCGGACGTGGCCCGGCGGCGACGGCGCTGGCGGGCCCTGCAGGCCGGCCTCGATCCGCGACGCCTGGTCTTCATCGACGAGACCTGGATCAAGACCAATATGGTCCCGCTGCGTGGCTGGGCCCCGAAGGGCCAGCGCCTGCGCGGCTTCGCCCCTCAGGGGCGGTGGCGGACCCTGACCTTCCTCGGCGCGCTGCGCTGGGACGGGATCACCGCACCGTGCATCTTCGACGGCCCGATCAACGGCCAGTGCTTCCGCGCCTATGTCGAGCAGCTGCTCCTGCCGGCCCTGAGGCAAGGAGACATCGTCGTCCTGGACAATCTCGGCAGCCACAAAGCCAGGACCCTGCGCCCGATGCTCAAAGCCGTCGGCGCAAGGCTTTGGTATCTGCCGCCCTACTCACCTGATCTCAACCCGATCGAAAAGACCTTCTCCAAGATCAAACACTGGATGAGGCTCGCCCAGAAGCGTACCCCTGAAGGTCTCTCGCGCTATGTCGGCAAGCTCCTCAAGACCATCCGACAATCCGAATGCTGCAACTACATCCACAGCGCCGGATATGCTCACGTCAAAACGTGAAACGCTCTAGGTTGTGCGCCGGCCTGTCCGCGGGCGAGGTGTTGGCGATGCTCTCCGAGTATCACGAGCGGATGGTGGCGGAGATATTCAAGTCGGGTGGCACGTTGGACAAGTTCATGGGCGACGGAATCATGGCGACGTTCGGCACGCCTGTCCCGACCCACGATGCCGCCGACCGCGCGGTCACGACGGCTCTTGGCATGATGGCGGCTCTCGATGCGCTGAACGAGGATCGCGCGCGGCGCGGACTGCCGCCGCTCGTCCAGCGGATAGGGATTCATGCCGGTCCGGCCATCGTCGGAAATATCGGGACCAGCCAGCGCCTGGAGTTCACGGTGATTGGCGACGTCGTGAACATCGCAAACCGCATACAGGCGAAGTGCAAAGATACGCGTCAGCCTGCCATGATGTCCGGCGCCGTGAAGTCTCGCCTGACCCTGCCCGTCGCGAGCGTCGCGCTAGGCCCCGTGACACTCGACGGCCAACCGACCCCGATCGAGCTTTATGCCTTGACGGCCTGAAGTGACGGGATCAGTAGCCGCCGGGCAGGCTCGCAAGATCGACAATCTGCACGGTATCTCCTGCCTTGCGCGCGGGATCGTGCGCGGGGCGGATCATCAGCCCGTCGCAGGCGGCCAGCACCGACAGCATGGAACTGTCCTGCACCGGGTGCGGATCGACGACGAGGCTGCCCTCAGCATCGCGGGCGAGACGGGAGCGGACATAGTCCTCGCGCTGGTCGTTGGCCTTCACGTCGACGGCGAGGCGGGCGGGCTG
>JABMNB010000709.1 GCA_013205335.1 Rhodospirillales bacterium | reverse complement strand
ATCGACGAATCCTTCTCGATGATGGTGGCGGTGCGCGGCACGTAGGCTTCAGGTTGGTAGTAATCGTAATACTACACGAAGTATTCGACGGCGTTCTCCGGGAAGAAGCCCTTCATCTCGCTGTAGAGTTGCGCCGCCAGGGTCTTGTTGGGCGCCATCACCAGCGCCGGCCGGCCCTGGCTCGCGATGACGTTGGCCATCGTGAAGGTCTTGCCCGACCCGGTGACACCAAGCAGCACCTGGTCGCGCTCGCCGCCTTCGACGCCGGCGATGAGTTGCCTGATCGCCTCGGGCTGGTCGCCGGCGGGCGTGTAGTCCGACACCAGCTTGAACGGCTTGGGCGTGATGCCTTCGAGCTCCGGTCGCCGCTGGATGTACGGCATCAGGAGCGGCATGGTCGGAACCGCGAGATTCTTTGAGGGCATGGCCTCCATTATATGATGCTCGCCAGGCGCTCCGGCAATGCTAGCGTCCAGCCGCCGATGCCCGATCTGTTGAGCGCTCCTTTCCTCATTTCCGCTATCGTTGCCTGCATTGCAGGCATGGTGCGAGGCTTCGCCGGTTTCGGCGCCGCGATGCTGATGACGCCGGTATTCTCAGCCCTTTACGGGCCCGCTGTCGGCATAGCGCTCTGCCTCCTGCTGGAAATTGCCGTTGCCCTGCCGCTCATCCCCGCCGTCGTGCGGCTGGTCGACTGGCGGCGCATCGGCTTGCTGCTGCTGGGGGCGGCCATTGCCGTGCCCCTCGGCACTCACACGCTGACCGGCGTCGAACCCGAACCGATGCGGTGGGCAATCTCGGCCATCATCCTGAGTGCGGTCATTCTGCTGGCCAGCGGCTGGCGTTTCTCCGGGCGGCCGAACGTTGCGACGACCCTCTTGGCCGGTGCGTCCAGCGGCTTCCTCAACGGGCTCTCGGGCATGGCCGGTCCGCCGATCGCTTTCTACTATCTGGCGGGCAACGATCCGGCGGCGCGCGTGCGGGCCAATCTCACGACCTATTTCGTGTTCGTCGATCTGCTCGCGCTGGCGTCGTTCGCGTCGCGCGACCTGATCGGCTGGAGCACTGGCGTCCAGGGCCTGTTCCTGGCGCCGGCCGTCATGCTGGGCGGTGTCCTGGGTGAGCGTCTATTCCCACTGGCCAGCGAGAGTTTCTATCGTCGCCTTGCGCTCGTCCTGCTGGCCGGCGTCGCAATCGGCTCGTTGATGCTATAAGGGCGATATGAGGATCTGGGACAGAATCGTGGAGGGCGTGAACGGCTTCGGCATCGCCGAACTGCTGGGCCTGTCTTCGCCGCCGGCCGACGATGGCGGTCATCCCGGCCTGCGTCAGATCGGCTTCACCATCGGCGTCATCGCACTCGGCGCCAAGATGGCGCGGGTCGATGGCGATGTATCGGAGTCCGAGGTCACGGCGTTTCGCGACTTCTTCCAGGTGCCGCCGGGCGAGGAGGCGAACGTCCAGCGCTTCTTCGATCTGGCAAAGCGCGACGCCGGCGGCTTCGAGGTCTATGCCCGCCAGGTGGCCGCACTCTTTCCCGACGCGCCCGAAATCCTCGAGAACGTCATTGAGGGTCTATTCAGCATCGCGCAGGCGGATGGCCGGGTCGGTGTGCCGGAAGCCGATTATCTGGCGAAAGTCGCAGGCATCTTCGGCCTGGCAAGTTCGCGTTTCGAACGCGCAAGGGCGGCGGCCCTGGGCGTGATGGAGTGCGAACCCTGCGTCGTGCTGGGCATCGACCCGCTGGCCACGGACGAGCAGATCCGCGAGGCATGGCTCCGGCAGGTCCGCGCCAACCATCCTGACAAGCTCGTGGCGCAGGGGCTCCCGGAAGAGGCGATCGCCATGGCCAACCGCAAGCTCGCCTTGATCAACGACGCCTACGACCGGCTGCGCCGACAGCGCGGCCTCGTGCCGGCCTGAGTGTGAAGCCCCTCGACCTGCCGTCGCCCAATCATGCGCCGAGGCCGGACGGCGCGATCGTCGACATGCTGGTGCTGCACTATACGGAGCTTCCGTTGCAGGAGTCGCTCGACATCCTGCGCGACGGGACGCGCGAGCATCGCGTCAGCTCTCACTATGTGCTGGATCTCGACGGCACAGCCTATCGCCTCGTCCCGGAGGATCGCACCGCCTGGCATGCCGGCAAATCGTGGTGGCGCGGCCGTGAGGCGTTGAACGCCACGTCAATCGGCATCGAGATCGTGAACCTCCACGGCGATCGCCACGATTATCCCGCGCAACAGATCGAGGCACTGGTCGGACTCTGCCGCGCGATCCTCGGCCGCCACCCCGCGATCGAGCCGCGCAACGTGGTGGGCCATTCCGACATTGCGCCACAGCGCAAGATCGATCCGGGCCGGCGCTTTCCCTGGAAAGTTCTGGCGGAGCAGGAAATTGGCCTGTGGCCCAAGGCCGGGACGCGACCGCTCGACGGCGACTTCCACAAGGCACTGCAACGATTCGGCTATGCGCCACCGATCGCTGTGCCGCCCAAGGAGATCGTGAAGGCTTTCCAGCGCCATTTCCGGCCGGCTCAGGTCGACGGCATGATCGATCCCGAGACGCGTTCCTTGCTGGCCGGGCTGCTTGACCCGCTGGGGCGAGCGGCCTAGTCAGGCGTCGGGTCAGACGGCTGGATGGCTGCACTCGGGCGGGCAACCGAACGGGTGAGGAAAGTCCGGGCTCCACGGAGACACGGTGCCGGATAACGTCCGGCGGGGGCGACCCCAGGGAAAGTGCCACAGAAAACAGACCGCCTGCCTGGTT
>JABMNB010000708.1 GCA_013205335.1 Rhodospirillales bacterium | reverse complement strand
CGAAGGCCAAACCACGGGTGCCATCGATACAAAAGTTCTCGAAAGCCAGTCCCGTGGGTGTTCTCAAGCCTTGTTGCACCACCGAAGCCGCACGCATCTCTCGCTCGGCAAGGATTGTCCTGAGGCTCGGTCCGTACAGCCGCCCTCTGCCGGCACTGTTGTCGCCTTCGCCCAAGTCGGCGGCCTGCACCATTGCTACGAGCGTCGCGCAGCCTGAACTGTTGCCGGCGCCTGAACCTGTGCCGCCGTCCCGGTGCCGCGACGCCGTCGCTGTCCGCCATCGCGTCGCTCAGAGTCGGCCGCCCCATCCGGGAAGCCCGCGCCCGCAAAGAGAGCGGTGTTCTGGTCGTGCCGAATATCGCTGGTCGGGGTGTTCCTTGGCCAAAGCCATTCCATGGTTAGATGGGCTTTTGAGCAGGGACACCATCGCCGGCGTGAGCCAAGGCCGCTTCGCCGGCACATCATGCCATTCGTCCTTGCCAAAGCCCGACAAGCGGAAAATAATTCGATGCATAGGGTCTAAAATTAAGAACCCGACAACAGGGAAGGAAACTTTATGCGTAAGCTGGCTGCAATGCTCGTTGTCGCGTCGGCCATGACGACGACCTCTGCCTCAGCTCAACAGCTGACCTACTTCACCGGTCCCACGGGCGGTTCGTGGGTGCCCATCGCTGGCGCAATTACCGGGCTTTTCGAGAAGGAAATGCCCGGCGCCAAGATCGAGAACCGGCCGGGTGCCGGCCTGATCAATCTCAAGGCGGTCGAGGAGGGCAAGGCCGATCTCGGCATGGGCAACCTCATATCGTCCGTCGACGCGATCAACGGCATCGGCCAGGGCATTACGCAGCCCTACAAGAACGTCTGTCAGCTCGCCAATCTGTATGCCCAGGTCCAGCATATTGGCGTGCGCGCCGACAAAGAGATAAACTCGCTGGCCGACCTCAAAGGCAAGGCAGTCGGCACGCTGCCGCGTGGGAACACGACGGAAGTCGTGGCCGCGATGCTGATCGAGTTGTCGGGGGTAGGCGCCAAGGGCGTGTCGAAGATGGCCTACGGCTCCCTCGCCGATCAGACGAACATGTTCAAGGACGGCCAGATCGACGCGTCCTTCAACATCACGACAGCGCCATCGGGCGCCTACATGGACATGGCCAATTCACGCGCGCTCAAGATGCTCGACATTCCAGACAGCGTGTTCGTGGAGATGCAGAAGAAGAACGCCGGCTTCATGCGCTACTCGATCCCCAAGTCGATGTATCCGGGCATGACGGCAGATGCCAGAACCGTCCAGTTTCCGGCCCATCTGATCGTGAGCTGCAAGCTGCCGGAAGACGTCGTCTACAAGATGACGAAGGCCCTGGTCGAGGGCCTGCCGACCCTGCAGTCGGTCAATGCATCGTTCAAGGGCGTTGACGTCAAGATGATGGGAGCCAAGACCGCCGTACCGTTCCACCCGGGCGCGGCAAAGTACTTCAAGGAAAAGGGCGTGCTCTGAACGCAGTCGTCGGGCTGCGACTGGATCGGGGAGAACGTCATGACTTACGCGCGCGCCACCGCGTTGCTGGCCACCGGCATCGCGGTGGCGTTCTCCGTGTATCATCTGTGGGTCGCGGTGTTCGGGGTGCCGGAGCCGATGACCTTCCGCGCCATCCACCTCATCTTCGCGATGGTGCTGGTCTTCATCATTTACACCGGCCTGAAGGGCGGGTCTGACGGATCGCCCGGGCTGTTCGACTGGCTGTTGCTCGCCGGCTGCGTTGCGTCGATCGGCTATATCTTCGTCGAGTACGAATACTTCATCACGCGCTTCGCCACGGTCGATGACCTGCGGCCTCTCGACTGGCTGTTCGGGCTGATGCTGATCGCACTGATCTTCGAGGCGACTCGGCGGACGCTGGGCCTCGCGCTGCCGCTCACCGCGGCGGCATTCATCGGCTACGCGCTCCTCTTTACGCGCACCGACACCCAGATGCTGGTCGACCAGACCTACATGACGACCGAGGGCATCTTCGGTATCCCGCTGGCGGTCTGCGCCAGCTACATCATCCTGTTCGTGATGTTCGGCGCCTTCGTCGAGCGTACCGGCACCGGCAAGCTGTTCATGGATTTCTCGCTGGCGCTCACCGGCTGGGCGCCAGGCGGCCCGGCCAAGGTCGCCGTCGTGACCAGTGGACTGTTCGGCACCATCTCCGGCAGCGCCGTTTCGAACGTGATGACCACCGGCGTGTTCACGATCCCGATGATGAAGCGCATCGGCTACCGGCCGGCTTTCTCGGGGGCGGTCGAAGCGGTGGCCTCGACCGGCGGACAGATCATGCCGCCGATCATGGGCGCAGCCGCGTTCGTGATGGCTGAGTTCCTGAACGTCGGCTACCTCAGCGTGGCAGTCTGGGCGTTCCTGCCGGCGTTGCTCTACTACATTGCCGTCTTCTTTGCCGTCCATTTCGAAGCCAAGCGCACGGGCATGCAGGGCCTGCCGCGCGCCGATCTGCCGCGTGTGGGCGCCGTTTTGCGCGAGCGCGGCCACCAGTTCATCCCGCTGGTGGTTATCATCGGCGTGCTGATGTCTGGCTACAGCGCCCCCTATGCGGCGCTCTGTGGTATCGCCTCGACCTTCCCAGTGGCGGCGATGCGCAAGACGACACGAGGTACCGTGACGATCGCCAACCTGCTCGGTGCCCTGGCGGATGGTGCGAAGGGCACGGTGCCCGTCGCCATGGCGTGCGCCACGGCCGGCATCGTGATCGGCATCATCTCGCTGACCGGCGTGGGCATCACCTTCACCAGTCTCGTCGTTCAACTGTCGCAGGACTCGCTGATCCCGGCTCTGGTTCTCACGGCGATCGCCGGCATCATTCTGGGAATGGGGTTACCCACCACGCCGGCCTATATCATCCAGGTCGCGTTGCTTGTGCCTGCCCTCGTCAAGCTCGGTGTCGCCGTCGAAGGCGCGCACCTGTTCGTCTTCTACTTCGCCATCCTGTCCGCCATCACGCCGCCGGTCGCAATCGCAGTGTTCGCTGCGTCGGGTATCGCTGGCGGCAGTCTCTGGCGCACCGGCCTCGATGCGGTGAAGCTGGGGGCCACCGGCTACATCGTGCCGTTCATGTTTGTTTTCTCGCCCGCTCTTATGCTGATCGGCCCATGGCACGAGGTCCTGTCAGTGGCCGTCACGGCGACGATCGGCGTCACTTGTCTGGCGTCCGCGCTGCACGGCTATCTCTTCCGTGTCTCGCTGATGTGGGAGCGGGCGGCCTTGCTCATTGCCGCGCTGCTGCTGATCAAACCTGGTCTGGTGACCGACCTGGTCGGAGGCGGCCTGACAGCAGCCGTACTGGTCTCCCAGCTTTGGCTGCGCCGTGCGCAGGGTCCGGTGCCGGCTCCGACAGCGGTCCAGGCTGAGGCGACGGACTGACGATCACTCCGCCGCGGCGAGCTGCTCGAACGCGTGCGCGGCGCGCCGGGCGAGGCCGATGACCCAGTTGCCTATTTCAATCGAGGCTACGCCCGCTTCGCCCAGAAACAATATGAACAAGCGATTGCCGATTATAGTCATGCCACCGCCTCAACCCCAATATGGGTATGGCGTACAACAAGCGCTGCATGACGCGGGTAGCGTCCTCTCTCGGCGCAGGCCGGCGGTCACATCGATAGCGTGGCCGCCGGTTTATTGTTCATGTTGTGGGTGATGCCCGCCACGCGCGCCTGTCACGAGCAGGACAGAAAATCCAGCAGGTCACGTTGATCTATCTGAGCGAAAGGTGTCTGCAATCAGGGAACTCGCCGAGATGGCCGCTTGGCAAAACTTGGGGGCGGCGTGAAAACGGCTCCCGGTTTCGAATCCTGTTGAGCGTCTCTCGGCAGGCTGGTAACCGGCTCCGGTCGAACACTCACCCAATTCGACATACTAAGAGCCTCGTCCCAAACCCACCCCGAGGCTCCCGAGTAACGATGGCCGGTGTCCCCAAGCACCGGTCATCGCATTCTCCTTCAGTCATATTTGACGCCGGCCGGCGGTCACGACGATAGCGTGGCCGCCGGCTTTCGTCGTCCGTCCAAGACGCGCGGACGGATCAGGGGGCCTACCTCCCCCTGACGACTCTGATGCGGCCAATCAGTTCCCGGCGCCCTACTCCCTTCGGAGCGGCACGGCCATTCAGCCGCCACGCGATGACGCAGAGTGCATAGAGCCAGTGCTCGTGCGCTGCAGCCCGCGCCAGACGAAGCTGTCGCGCGGGAAGAACACCGTGCCGCCGCGATCCATCTTGTCGCCGTCGTAGACCCGGCGCACTGCATCGAGCTCGTCGAGCGACTGGTACAGAATGTCGCCCGTGAGCGTTTCCAGGATGATGATGTAGACTGGCGTGCCGGTGATCTGCTGCACCGCCTGGTAGTGCTGGAACAGCCGCCACGAGAAGCCATGCTCGATCCGGCCGGTGAGCCGCGTCGGGCTGCCGGCATTGTTCTTGGCCTTGACCTCGACCCAGCTGCGCGCGCCGCCCTTCGAGACATCGAGGTCGGGCACGACATAGCTTATCGCCGCACCCTGCAGCTTGGGCGCCTTGTCGTCGGCGCTGTAGTCGTAGGACGGCACGACATGGCAGCCGAAGCGGTGCTGCAGCAGATGCGCGATCCGCTCCTCGGCGGTGCGGCCGAATTGCAGGCGTTGGGAGAAACTTTCCATCACGCGTCGCTCCCGGCGGAGAACTTCCCGACCTCGGCGCCGGCGGCGACCCAGCCGGGCCTGGTTTGGCGGGCAAACAGCTCGAGCCGGCCATCGGGCGGCGCCGGGCAGAGGCTTTCGACCAGGGCGTAGAAGGCATCGGGCTTGCGGCTGTGCTCGCGCATCGGAGCGTGCAGCAGGGTCGTCTGGTTGGTCAGGGTGACGACCGGCCGGCCGCGCACCGCCATCAGGCAATGCTCGGTCTGCCTGCAACAGCTGCCGGCTGGTCAGCAGCATCCGTCGTTTCTGGCTGGCCAGCGTCTTGACATGCACCGGACGGTACAAACCGACCCGCATCATATGGGCGATGCCGCGCGCATCATTGCGGTCACTTTTGTTGAGCTG
>JABMNB010000707.1 GCA_013205335.1 Rhodospirillales bacterium | reverse complement strand
GTCCTGGGACAGGCCATTTATGCCGCCGCGGCCGGTGTTGCGGTTTCTTTGACCGTCGCGGCTACCCCGGGTCGTATTGATGGTCATCGTCAGGTCGCGCAGGGCGCCGAGCTTGGTGAGGACAGGCGGCACATAGGGCTTCTTCCCGGGCGATAGTTCCGGGGCCTCTTCGCTCGTGTGAACCGATTTGTCCGACATGGAACAGCCTTTCACTCTGATGGGGGCTTTTCTATCGCGTCGCTTCAATGAGGCCCTCGGCCTCGAGGCTTCCAAGTATTCGCACGATATCTGCCTTGCAAGCTGCTTCCGATACCTCGAATTCAGCCACTACCGAAGCGCAAAGATCGTCCACCGACCGGGGTTGTTCCAGCGACTCCCAGAGGTGAACCCCGACGCCCTGGAGGCCGAAATAGATCGCCCGCTCGAGGTCCAGAATCGCGACTTCGTCGTTGATCTTGCAGGAAACCTGACGCGCCGATTTCCTGTAGAGGGCTGAGGACCCGGTCATTCCATTTTTATCCAAAGACGCTCCGGCAAGCCTAACAACACATTCCTTGCGGGGCAAATGCAATGAACCCTTGATTTTGCTGCGTCACCGGTGCTTCCGCGCAAGCCAGTGGCTCAGCGCATGGACGTTGAGCGCGGTCGCCAGCTCGGGGTCCGAAGCGGCTCGATCCGGCAGGCGTTCCGGGTCTATGTAACGGCCAACGCCGTGACATTCCGGCAGGATGGGGAGGCCGTGCTCCCGCATGGTCGCCACCTCCGGATAACAGTCGAGCGGTGTCTTTCTGCGGGCCAGCACCTCCGCGGGCAGACGGCCGCGCATGGCCTCGCGGATCAGCCGCTTCTTCCAGCCCCAGGGAACCGGCGGGACCGACAGCATGAATTCGAGGACCCGAAGGTCGAGAAAGGGATAGCGCCACTCGATACCGGCGAGCGACCCCTCGAAGGCGCGGTTGTCGAAATACGTTTGCCAGATGGGGCTGGTGAACGAGGCGATCGCGGCAGGATGCCAGGGGTGCGACGTGTCACCCCCCAGGCCCAGCTCTTGGTGCCGCCCGGCCAGCTTCAGTCTTTCTGCAAAGCCGTGTCGAAGCCAGGCCGGCAGCGGGTCGACCGGCTCCAACTCGGCCTCCTGCTGCAGCCTGCTGTGGCGTCCGATCGACTGTGCCCAGCCGGAGAGACCCTTGGCGGTGGTGTACGCGACCAGGGCCTCCGCCAGCCGGCGCCACGACCGCTTCCGTCGCAGCCATCCGAGATAGGCGTTCCGCTCCAGACCGAGCGCATTGTCCGGGCCTTCTCCGTCCAGCCAGACGGGGGCGATGGCGGTCATCTCGCGCCCGACCCGCTGGATGTTGTGCGCATTGACCAGGGCCGTCGTGGGTTCGGCGGCCCGCAACCCCCGCGACTGCCACAGGGGATCGTAGGCAATGTCGTCGGCTGGCCGGATCCGCAATTCGATCCCGAGATGCCGTGCCGCAAGCGAGGCATAGTGATCCTCGCGGATGTGCATCAGCCTTTCGTAGTGCTCGCACTCCGCGACGATCCGCGAGGGATCTCCGGTCACTTCGACGGCGGTCGCCGCCAGGGTCGTCGAATCGAGGCCGCCGCTCATTGCAATGCCCACCCTGCCGGCGGGCAACCGGTCCGCCACGGCATGCGACAGCAGTTCGCGAAAACGCTCGCGATAGGCTTCCGCATCGCGAAGGTAGATCGGCTCGGAAATGTCGAGTCGCCAGTAGCGGCGCAGCGAAAGCCCGCCCTCGCCGAGCTTCAGCAGATGCGCCGGCGCGACCCTGCTTATGTCGCGATAGACCGTCCGCTCGAATTCGCGCGACACGCCGAGGACCAGGAAGTCGGCGATCCAGTAGTCGTCGAGCGCGTCGTTCGCCGCCGCCCGTGCGGCGAGCCAGTCGAGCGAATCGCCGATGAGCCATGCATCTGCGGTTTTCGAATGGAAGAGCGCGTGCACGCCGAGGCGGTCCCGCACGGCGAGCAGGCACTGCCGCTCATCGTCCCAGAGAACAAAGGCGAAGTCGCCGGCCAGGAAGTCGGTGAAGGTCTCGCCCCATTTCGCATAGGCCTGCAGGCAAAGCTGCGCGTCCGAGGCCGTCGCGGCGGCCGGGCCGAGCCGCGCGCGAAGCTCGTCGCGCGCGTCGAGGCGCAAGCGCCCCGCGATCCAGTAGTGTCCGCCCAGCGAGTCGAGCGTGGTTCCCGGTTCGGCACAGAAGGCCGCGCGTCGCGCCCGGCCTACGATCTCGAAGCCGGGCGGCAGCTGGCGGACGTCAATCGGCTCGTCCTTGACGCTGAGGAGGGCTGCGAACACGCTTAGCCCGGCGTTCCGAAAGTCTCGCGGGCGTCCCACGCGGTGAGCCTGGCATAGCGCTCATGCTCCTCCTCGCCAATCACCACGACACCGTCGTGGACGAGCCAGGCGTGGGCGATGAAGCCCGTGGCATCGCGGGCAACACCGATTTGGACCTGCGACGGATGCCCCGCCGACGACAGCAGGCGCTGAAGCGTGAGGGCCGAGCAGAGGCAGGTGGCGCCGGGTACGCGCCGTGCGGCGGCGCGAACGGACCATATGATGCGGTCGGCAGGCCGGCTGCGTTTGCGAACGTCGCCGGCCCAGGCGCGCAGTCGATCGATCGACACGACATGCAGCGCACAGCGCACGAGCACCAGCGTCGCGACCGCCTTGACCAGCACGCGGCGATCGCCGCGTGGCAAGGCGCAGAAGGCGGCCAGCCGCTTCACGGTCCGATGATCCGGCGGATTTCCCGGGCGACGCCGTCCAGCGCCTCGGCGGTGCGCGGATAGCGCAACGCATGGACCGGCAGCAGATCCGCCGTGCGCCCGACGAAACGGATCTGGCGCTCCATGCGCCTGCTCCTAGCGTACCTCGTGTCCATCGCGGAGGACATCAGTGTCTTCGCGAGTTCGAGACCATTCAACCGGACGCTCGATATCGTCGTGACCGTGTCGTCGTCGGGCTCACCGAGATCGAACAGGGCGACCAGCCGCGACGGTGCCCGATGGCGGCGCACCTCCGGTCGCGGGCGGACCATGATCTTTCCGCTCAACGCGTTGAAGTGTCCGTCGGCCACCGCATCGGGCAGGAAACCCATGCCGGGCTGGTCGAGCAGCTTCAGCCGATAGGGGCCGGGATAGGCCAGCAGAGCGTCGCCGGCAAAGCCCACGCGCAGCATGTCGTCGGTGATCAGGTCGGCGCCGCGGCTGATCAGATAGGCCGCGAGCGTCGACTTGCCGGCGCCGCTTCGGCCCAGCAACCCGACGGCGCGGCCTTCCATCTCCACCACCGTCGCATGAAGCGTCTCCTCGCCGAGCAGGGTCAGCGAGGCACTGACGATGAAGTTCAGCAGGTTGGCTTCGAAGGCCCTCTGCTCGACGTTGCCCAGCATCCTGCAGATCGCCGTGCGGCCATCGGCGGAGATCGTGGCCTCGAAGACTTCGCCGCATTTCATGTAGACGCTGCCGTCGGCCAGCACGACATGCTCGATCCAGTCGTCGGGATCGCGGGCGCCGGCGGGCACGACCGCCCGGAAATAGTCGGCCGATCCGGCGAGCAACGTGATGTCGGCTCCGCCGTCACCGCCGGCCACCTCATGCACCGACGTCAGCGGCAGCTCGGTCTCGATCACCAGACCGTAGACGAGATAGCGATGACGGGGGTTCACGTGCACTCCAGGCGGCGGCTCGGACGGACACCTTGCATACTCATAGCAGAATGCCTTGACTTCCTCGATTGTTGCGACAGCTTGGCGCCGACGCGGTGCCGCAGCGGCGACGGTGGAATTGTGGGCTGTGGAGTTATAGGCGAAAGCGCATGTCCCGAATCGATTTTTCCGGTGTTCCGACCGAAGGTCTCGCCCAGTCGAAGGTGATAGAGGCGGCCTGCGACGCGTTTACGCGGCAAGGCTACGTCATCCTCGACAATATCGTCCCCCAGGACACGATTCGTTCGCTGCATGCGGAGTTCGCCGAACGCTACGGGGACCAGATCAGGGACAGGGAGACCGCCCATTCGCTGGAGGTCGGCGGTCGACGTTTCATGATACCGCTGCATTTTTCCGGCGGCCTCGGTGCGAAGGAGATCTTCGCCAATCCCCATGTGATCGCCGTGGTCCGCATGATCCTCGAAGAGGATGCGATCATCGATGCTTTCGGCGCGATCCTCTCGCTGAGCGGTGCCGAAAGCCAGCACATCCACCACGACGGTCCGATCCTGTTCAACTCGGAGATTTCGCGCCTGCTGCCAGCCTATGCCCTGACGTTCGGTCTTCCCCTCGTCGAAATGAATGACATATCGGGAACCACCGCGCTGTGGCCGGGCAGCCATCGGCGGGGCAGTTACGCGGGCACCGAGCCCGAGCGACCGACGATTCCGCTCGGCTCCGGCTTCCTGTGGGACTACCGCACCTACCACAGCGGGATGCCCAACCGGTCCGATCACGTTCGGCCCATGGTCTATGCCACTTATGCGCGGAACTGGTGGCAGGATCCGGTCAATTTCCGGAAGGAGACGCTCCAGCGCCTGGTCTTCGAGCCGGGCTTCCTCCAAAGCGTGCCCGAGGATCTCCGCAGCCTGTTCGCACACGTGCGTTCGGCCGCTTGATACGGGCGTCTCCGGAGCAGCGGCGGTGCCGCAGCCCGCGTCAGCCTGGCGCCGGAGTTTCGCGCGCGGGGCGCCAGGGAATCGGAGTTCGAAAGTCCGCTGATCGACCTGCGCGCGCCTCTGTCGCCTTTCAGGCTGCGCCCGTTCGCGATCGTGAAGGCAGCTGCGCGAGTACACCAGGTTCGAGCTTTCGCTGATGCGTTACCTGCCGCTGGCCGGGCGCATCTTCGCCGAGACTTCGGACGCCAGCGCCGCCGTGTCGAACGCGCCGCCGGCATCGTAGGTCAACCAGCCCGGCTGCGGAGGGAACGCGCCGTCGGCCAGTACGATCCCGTCGCACAGCAGGCCGGTGACATGGCCGAACGTGCCCCGCGTCGTGACGAGAAGGTCGGCCTCGATCATCTCCTGCATGCTCCAAAGCGGATCGGCGTCGAGGAACAGTTGGCTTGCCGGAGCGTCGAGTATGCAGAAGTCGGCCGGGACGCCCTGCGAGAAGATACGCAGCGTATGATCGATATCACGCTCGCGGAGAATCGAGCGGACCTGCGAGACGACCCGCGCCAGGCAGGCCATGTCGGTCGCGTCCTCCGAATGGAAGTCATGGCAGTTGCGCCGTCGGACGTGGATGCAGACGCTGGGCGGGGTGTTCGTGCGGGCTAACTTGTCCGAATAGTACTTGCGTCTGAAATCGCGAACGAGCGCTCCGTCGAAGGGTGGCTCTTCGTC